>NZ_JAOSID010000001.1 GCF_030588185.1 Candidatus Phytoplasma melaleucae
GTACAATTAAATTAGAAATTTATGATATAGGAGAAATTTATAATATGGCCACTATTTTTAGCAATATTATCCAAAGAAAAATTCCAAGTTATATTATATACGAAGATAACTTAGTAATAGCTTTTTTAGATATTTCCCAAGTTACTAAAGGCCATACTTTAGTTATAACCAAGCAAGAATATTCTAGTATAATTGACGTACCTAATAATGTTTTTGTCCATTTATTCCAAATAGTTCATAGAATAAGCCAAGTTTTAATGAAAACTTTCAAAGCTAAAGGTTTTAATTTGCTTAATAATAACGGAGAAATAGCAGGACAAAAAATACCACATTGTCATATACATATAATACCTCGTTATAAATTACAAGAAGTTGATTTTATTTTTAAGAACAATATGCATAAACTCAAATCAACAGACTATGAAAAAATCCAAAATGATATTCTTAATAATTGGAATTAATAACAAAAAGATGCTTTTTTAATTAAAACTTATCAAGTAAATAAAAAACATTGTGTAAAAATAAAAAAAGGATATGGTAATAATAAATTATGCAATGGCCAAGAAAAAAAAGTAAGACTCAAACAACAGGCGAAGAGATTGCAAACGCTATTTCACATGGTTTAATGATTCCTTTTAGTATTATTATTTATTTTATATATAAAAGAATTTTTTTGCAATCTAAAAGCATTCCTAAAATATATTTAATGTTATTTACGGGAAGTATGTTGGTTCTTTACTTATTTAGTTGTTTATATCACTCTTTAGCTTTTGCAAAAAATAAGCGCATTTTAAACCAACTAGACCACATCGGTATCTATTTATTAATCTGGGGTAGTTTTATTCCTTTTTTATTTTTAAATCAGAAACTACAACACCCTATTTGGTATTTAAAGATTATTAATTGGGGAGACTTTTTTTTCATTATCCAAACAATAGTTGTATTTTTAGGTATTTTTTTCAAAATATTTTATTTTAAGAAAGGTAACCGAATACATTTGTTGTTATATCTAATATTGGGTTGGAGTGGTATTTTTTTAATAAATACTTTGAAATATTCTTTAGCGATATTATTTTTGTTGTTACTAGAAGGAGTATTTTACAGCACAGGGGTTTTCTTTTATTGTAATTCACAGAAAAAATATTATCATTTTATTTGGCATTTATTCGTTATAATGGGAAATATTTGTCATGTTTATGCTATTTATTTGTTTATAAATAGATTATAAATAATTTTTTTATTAGCCTGGAAATTAAGTTGCATTAAAAAGTTTTATATTTATGATGCTTCCGTTTCGATACTATTAAAAATCATATTTACACAAAAACTTTATTCGAATTTAAACTTAAATATTTTTGGTATTTAAAATAAAACTTTTCTATTTTATCATAACTTAATTAAAATAACTATATAAATTTCATTATATAACTAAAAATTAACTTTTGTTAATTGATCAAGTTCCAATTTGCCAAATAACCAAAAATAATTCAATTAATTTTTTTTTTATTTTTGCGCAAAAGACTTATAGTCAAGCTAGTAGCTATTCGACCTTTAATAGTTCTTTTAACATATCCTTCTTTGATTAAATAAGGTTCATAAACCTCTTCAATCGTAAATATTTCTTCTCCTATTGTAGCTGCAATATTCTTAATACCTACAGGCCCACCATTAAATTTATAAACTAAATTAGTTAAATAATTATAATCAGTTTCAGTTAACCCGTTATCATCTATTTTTAACTTTTTTAAAGTTTCTAAAGTGATTTGATGAGTAATGATTTTATTGGAATAAATTTCTGCAAAATCTCGTACTCTTCTAAATAAACGATTAGCTATTCTAGGAGTCCCTCTGCTTCTTTTAGCTAATTCGATCAAAGCTTTTTGTTCAAAGATATTGCCATAAATAGATGCTATTCTTTCTAAAATTAATTTTAATTCTTCTTCTGTGTAATAATCTAGTTTAAGAGTAAGACCAAAACGATCTCTTAAAGGAAAAGAAATCTGGCCAAATTTAGTTGTAGCTCCAATTAAAGAAAATGGAGCTAAATCAATTCTAATAGTTCTTCTTTCGTTATCTTTGCCAATAATAATATCTAAAGCATAATCTTCCATAGCAGAGTATAAAACTTCTTCTATAGCTTTTGGGAGACGATGAATCTCATCTATAAACAAAATATCTCCAGGTTGCAGACTACTTAGAAGAGCTGATAAATCCCCAATCTTTTCCATAATTGCCCCACTTGTAATTTTAAAATTAGCTTTTAATTCATTAGCTATGATTTTAGCTAAAGTAGTTTTACCTAACCCAGGAGGCCCATAGAATAAAAGATGATCCAAAGGTTCTTTTCTTTTTTGCGACGCTTTAATATTAACACTTAAAAGATGTTTAATATTTTCTTGTCCTGTATACTGGTTTAAAGTTTGTGGTCTTAAAAATTGTTCATCTTTATTGTTATTATTAATCTCTTGATTTATAAAATTTTTTTTATTCATATATAAATAAATCCTATTTTTTTAAATTTAAAAGCGATAAAGCTTCTTTAATCATTAATTCTAAACTTTGGTTAGAATCTAATTTATATAAAATCATTTCTATTGTATGTTTTTTAAACCCTAAGTTCAGTAAGGCTTCTTTGACATCTTTTTGTTTACAAGTTAATTTATTTTTATCTGTGATAAACAAATTATTTTTTAAACTAAAAAGAATTTGTTGAGCAGTTTTGTTACCAATTCCTGGAAATTGTATTAAAAAAGATATATCATCATCTTGAATAGCTTTTTGAACTTGAGAACAAAATTCAGGATTAGTCATTACTATAGCACTTTTAGGGCCTATGCCTGGAAGAGCAATTAATTTTTTAAAAAATAAAAGAGATTCAATATCAACAAAACCATATAAAGAACGTATATTTTCCTGGATATGATAATAGGTAAACAATTTGATTTTCTGATTTAGCTGAAAAATATAAGGATTGCAAAAATAAATTTCGTAACCGATATCATGGTTTTCAATAATTATAATATTATTATTAATTGATTTAACTGTGCCTATAACATAATAATACATGATCTTTTTCCTCCTAATATTTCTAATATTTTAGATTTTATGAAAATACGGCTAAAAATAATTTTATATGGCGCTTACAAATTAATTATTGATCTAAAACTAATACTATATAATGCTTGCCAATATTTGATTTTATGTACAAAAACAAAGTTGAAAGACAAGCATCTTGGAATTAAGATAATTTTTATAAATAAAGAAAGTATATTTTGTATACTTATAGCGTGGTACAAAAGATAATTATTTATAATTGTACTTTGAAAATAAAAATAAATAGCAAATAATCATTAGAAAGCGAAGAAATTATATTATACATGAATCCGAACGCGATTATGAAAAGTTTTTTATTCATATGTTTAGCCGTAATTAGTATATTTTTACTTCAGAGTTATTATGAAATAATAACATCATATAGCAGTAAAAAACAATTTACAGAAATAAGAAATAAATTTAATTGCAAAGGGCAATTATTATCATCATTAAATGATAATGAAAACCCAAAAAATATTTACACTTCCAGTATTTTTAAATTTAAACCAGTTGCTAGATTAGATGATGAAGGCAAAATAGAAGTTATGTACGATTATAATCAACAAGCACTATTGCAAAGGAAAATTTATAAACAAGATAATCAAATTTATTACTACGAATATAATGCCCAAAATCAAATTATAAAAAAAATAAAAACCAAAAACGAATTTTTTCTAAGTGAAGCAAATCGACAAAATTTTTATTTATACGAATACAATGATAAAGATCAATTAATTACTATTAAAAATAATCAAAATCAAATTCAATTTGAGTATCAATACGATAGAAAAGGCCAGTTAATTAGAAAAATAAAACATAATTTGCATGGTAAGCCTGATTTTTATAAATCTGTGTATATTTATAAATATAACGATAAAGGACAAAGAATCGAGAAACTATATGATAGTATTATTCGCTTTAAAAAAAAATTGTTTTTTAAATATAGCACTTATAAAAAAATAAATCAGCTTATATATACTTATAAGTATAATAACGAAAATCAAAGAATTAAGAAAATAACCAAAAACGGCAATGAATATACTTATAAATATTATGAATTTGAATCATGAGATTAAAAACAAACCCGTGAATAAACAAAAATAAAAACAATCATGCACGATTGTTTTTATTTTTTAAATTATATTTTTTAAAGAAATCGCTTAGTAAATGTTGATTAAATGATTGTATATTAGTTTGTATATCGGGATAGAATCAATGTGTTCGTGCCATTTGTAACGGTCCATTACATGTAAGCCCCCCACACCACCGTACAAGCAAATTTCTAAGCATACGGCGGTTGAGTAAGTAAAATTACTCTTTTTCTTTCGCCTTGTGAATGGCTTTCCCATTCGCCTTGGTCGGTCAGTACATCTAAATATTCCAATTTAAACTTTGAATTTCCGACGACTACTACGATGTTGCTTTCTCCTTGCTTTTCATCAAATATGTTTTAATTTTCTTAAAATTAAGAAAAGTTTAGGAGGATCAAAGTTACTCTTAATATCTACCAAAACAGTTTTAGGGGAAATAACCTATGCTTTTCATCTGTTTCTACAATAAAACAAAACTTTTACAGCTAGGTGAGTTTGAGGTTAATTTTTTTGCCATGTTACAAAACATGATAATAATTTTATATATCGACTATATGAAATATATAAACGCCCTCAAGTTACAGATTAACTAACTAACTTGAAAACTTAAGTTTAATGTTATTCTATAAGTTCTTTATTACTCTGCTTTTTTTCTTAGGCCTATTTCAAGGCTTCACCATAACTATTCTTTCCACTTGCGTATTATTATCAGCTAAGATAACTTTATCTTAAACTTAAACCGCTTTTATGTTTTGCTGTAATCTAAATTTCTTTCGATTTTTAAATCAAACATATGTGGTCGTATATTATTATGATACGTGTAATTGGTTAAATTACTCGACATTAAGGCATCTTTTGCGCCCATAGTCAAAAGATAAAGGAACAAATTCATTTAATAGAACTAAGAAACGATTAAAAAATAACTTTTCTTTAAAATCAATAAATTTTATTTTTAATTTATCTGGCATTTTTTCTAAATTTCTAAAAAGATTATCTAAACTTTCGAATTGATTTAACAATTTAGTAGCAGTTTTAGGGCCAATAGTAGGAATGCCTTTAATATTATCTGAAGAATCCCCTACCATACTTTTAAAATCAACGATTTGTGATGGTTTTAAATTATATTTATGCCATAAAAATTGAGGATCATAATAAATAACTTTTGTTAACCCTTGTTTAATTAAACAAACAGTAATATTGTTATCAATAAGTTGTAAAAAATCTTTATCACTAGAATAAATAAAAGTCATGATATTATTAATACTAGCTTGTTTAGCAATAGTAGCAATAATATCATCAGCTTCGTAACCGTCTTGAGAATGATATCTAATACCTGAAAGCGTTAGATACTCTTTAGCTAAATTAATTTGTTTGATTAGAGATGGAGGAGTAGGGGCACGTCCTTTTTTATAATCTAGATATATTTCGTGTTTTTTGGTTCTATGTTTTGAATCAAAAGCGACTAAAATATGTTTTTGCGTTTTAGCCAAAATTTTTTCAAACATATTAATGAAAATCATCAATGCACGCAAATTTTCATTTGAATCATTTGCGTTTGGATTTAATTTATTTTGTTTATAAAAAGTAGCATAATAAGCCCTAAAAATTAATGCATTACCATCAACTAAGATCAAATTTTCCACTCTTAAATTTTGCCCTTCTAAAATTTAACATAAAAGAATTTCATGTCCATCTATTTTTATTTTTGATTAATAAACTTGTTTAGTAGATCTTGGTAATTAGAATTATCTCCTAGATTAGAATCTAAATTCTTAATATTTTTAGCTATCTTTTTCTGCTTTTCAAGGAAATCTATCAAATAAGTAATTTCTTTGAAAGTAGTCCCAGAACCTTTCATAATTCTTGTTCTTCTACGATTATTAAATTTAATCAATTGAGGATCTAGTTTTTCTTCTATAGTCATACTATTAATAATTGATTCAAGTTTATTGACAATATTATCTTCTACCAAAGGCATATTCTGTATTTGAGAATTTATTCCAGGAATAAAATTTAGCATTCTTTTTAGAGAACCAAATTTTTTTAACATATTTAATTGTTTTTGGAAATCATAATAATTATAATCCTCTTGCAAAAGTCTATCTATAAGTTTTTCTTTTTGTTGTGAATTTATTTTATCTTCGATATTTTCCATTAAAGTTAAAATATCTCCCATCCCTAAAATTCGAGATACTATGCGTTCAGGATAAAACAATTCAAAATTATCATCATTAGGTTTTTCAGATGAAGAAATAAATTTAATAGGTAGTTTAGTAATATGTTTAATTGATAAAATAGAACCTCCTTTAATATCAGCATCCATTTTAGTCATAATAACTCCCGTAGCGGTCATTTGTTCATGAATTTTTTTAACTGTATGAGCCACTTGCTGTCCTAAAAGAACATCTGCTACAATTAAAGTTTCTACAGGTTTGATTTTTTCTTTAATATTTTTGATTTGTTCAAAAACTTCTGTTGTTATAGAAGAGAATCCTGCTGTATCGATAATTACGATGTCAAAATTATTCATTTGAGCATATTGTAACCCGCCATGAATAACATGTAAAATCTTTTCGTTGGGGTGAGAAAAAACATGAATGTTAATTTTATCACCTATTTCTTCTAGTTGCTGAACAGCTCCTGGTCTGTAATGATCAGCAGCGATCAATAAAACTTTTTTCTTCATCTTACCATGAATTAAAAAAGATAATTTACCAGCTACTGTTGTTTTGCCGCTTCCTTGAAGACCAACCAACAAAATAATATTTAAATTATTTTTGGTTAAACTAAGAGATTCTTCTCGCGGCCCTAAAATTTCTATTAAAGTGTTTTGGATAATCTGAATGATTTGTTCTTGTGGAGCTGATCCTTTTAGTATTTGTTTTCCTAAAATTTTTTGATAAATTAATTTATTAAATTCAGTAATTACTTCATAATCTACATCAGATTCTAAAAACGACAATCGAACTTCTTTCATGATTTCTTCTAAATCATTTTCTTTAAAATATTTTTTTCTTCGAATGACATTGATTATTTTTTGTAAATTTTGGTTTAAAAAACTCATTTATTTATTTTCTCCTTTTATCCCTTATTCCTTTATTCATTTGTAAAATTTTCTGCATTATATTTGCCGCTATCATCAAATAAATTATTTACATAATTTTTTATATCAAAGGCAATTAAATCTTCTGGGTTTTCTCCTATACCTAGATATTTTGTAGCAAGATTGTAGAGATATTTAACTGATAAGATTAACCCGCCTTGAGCTGCCCCATCTATCTTAGTGAAAATAACCCCCGTTATAGTTATTCTTTGTTGAAATAATTCTATTTGATTTAAACCATTTTGTCCTATCATAGCATCTAAAATTAAAAAAGTTTCATGCGGGGCTTGAGGATCTTGTTTGGTAATTACTCTTTTGATTTTTTCTAGTTCTTGCATTAAATTAACTTTATTTTGTAATCTTCCGGAAGTATCGCATAGAATAAAATCAAAACTTTTATTTTTGGCATATTTTAAGGCATTAAAAATAAGACTAGAAGGGTTAGTCGTGTTATAATTAAAAAAAACTTCACTTTGAATTTGTGTACCCCAAACTTTTAATTGTTCAATTGCCCCTGCTCGAAAAGTATCACCAGCAACTAAAAGAACTTTTTTACCTTTTTTTTGCAGTTGCGCAGCTAATTTAGCAATAGTAGTAGTTTTACCTACGCCGTTAACCCCAACAAATAAGTATATTTTAGGTGTCTGTTGAATAGTATGAGACATCTCTTTTTTTGCGTTTATGTTTTCACATATATCATTCGCATGATAAAAAGATAAAATTTCTTGTTTAATTAAAATTAATAATTCTGTAGATTGATCAATTTTATTTTTTTTCATAGTCATTTTGATACGCGATATCAAAGCATTAGTAGTTTGGATGCCTACATCTGCTTTAATTAACAAAATTTCTAGTTCGTCTAACCAACTTACATCAATAAATTTTTTATTTTTTATATTAGTTGCCCATTTAGCAAAATTATTTTTAACTTTTTGCACACCTAAAAAAGAAGTTTTTTTTCTTTTTTGTTTAAAAAAATTCATTAAAAAATTCAAAAACACAACTATTATTCCTTTCTTTCCCTATTTTTACTCTAATTTGCGGAATAAACCAATTAAAATTTCTATATTAATTGGAGACAACAACAAATAATATCATAAATTAAATTTGTTTCTCTTGAAATTTTTTATGCAAAAAACTTATTCTCTTTTTGAGCATAGATATTTTCCTCGAGAAAAAATTTTATTTCTTATCCTTTAAGTCATTTTGACTTTGTAGAGAAACAATGTTTTTACATTTAGGGAAAGCACTACAGCCTAAAAAAGAACCGTATTTGCCTTTGCGTTCTACTAAAAAAGCATCACACAAAGAACATCTTTGGTCTGTTAAAATAGGTTTAACTATTTTTATTTGTTTATCTGCTACCATAAAAAGTTTCATAAAATCATGATAAAAATTTCGTAATACAGATAATTTATCTAAATGACCGCCAGCAATAGCATCTAATTGAGCCTCCATTTTAGCTGTATATTCAAAATTAACAAAAGAGGCAAAAAAATTATCTAAAATCTTTTTCGTAACCATTCCCTGTTCTGTACAAATCATTTTTTTATCTTTTATTTGAATATAGTATCTTTTTTTTAGTGTTTCGATAATACTAGAATAAGTAGAAGGTCTACCTATTTTTAAATTTTCTAGAGTTTTTACTAAAGAAGCTTCGTTAAAATATGCGGGAGGAGTAGTAAATTTTTTGTATGAAATAACACTTTGCGGCGAATAATCTTGATGTATTTTTAAAGCAGGCAACAAAATTTCTTTAAATGGGTCATATTCTAATAGTTTGTAGTAACCATCAAAAACTACTCGGTAGCCTTCTGTAGTAAACAAATATTTTTCTACCTGAAAAATGAGTTTGGTTTTATGAATAAATGCTGGCGACATTAGACTAGCTAAAGTTCTTTGGTAAATCATATTATACAAAGACATTTCATATTTATTTAAATAGGCAGTTAAACTTTGTGGAGTGTTTTGACAATCAGTAACTCTTATAGCTTCATGTGCGTTTTGTATTTGTTGTTGTCTATGCGGCTTGTAATCCTGTAAATATTTTTTGCCATATCTATGTTGAATCCATTGTTGAGCTTGAGTGACAAAAGTTGTAGACATTCTAAAAGAATCAGTTCTCATATAAGTAATTAAGCCAGTTATTTTTCCATTTATTGCTACCCCTTCATAAAGTTTTTGAGCTGCGATCATGGTCTGTTTAGCACTCATAGAAATATTTTTAAAAGCTTCTTGTTGTAAAGTGGCAGTAATAAAAGGTCGAGGAGGGGTTTTAGTTATTTGAGTTTGTTTTACTTCTTTTAGCCAAAAACTTTTATTCTTGATTTCGTTAATAATTTTTTTAGATTCAATTTCCTTCATTTTATAATTTGTAGGTTTAACTACTAAATTAGCTTGAAATTGTTGAAATATAGCTTTAATTAAATGATACTCTTCGGTAACGAAATTTTTACGTTCTTCTTCTCTCTCAGCAATTAATTTTAGAGCTACAGATTGAACTCTACCAGCTGATTTAGATTTTATTCTTTGCACTAAATGAGATAATTTAAAACCAATAATTTTATCTAATATCATACGAGTTTCTTGAGAGTGCACTAAAAATTCATTTATAGTAACAGGGTTTTGAAAAGCTTGTAAAACTACATCTCTGGTCACTTCAGTAAAAAAAATTCTATTTCTATCTGTTTTTTTTAAGTTTAATATTTGGGCTAAATGCCAAGCTATTGCTTCTCCTTCTCTATCTGGGTCAGTAGCTAAAAAAACGTTTTTTCCACGAGTTTTTCTTATTAAATCTTCAACTATTTTTTTTTGCCGAGGAATAATACAATAATCAGGTGCAAAATCTTTGTGAATATTAATTCCTAAACGATCTTCGCCTTGTAAAGATAAATTTCTAATATGACCTTTCGAAAATAAAACTGATACTTGGTTATTAAAATAATGACTAATTGTTTTGGCTTTAGAAGGAGATTCCACAATAATAACTTGCAATTTCATTGCTAACACGTTATCCTTTCTGAAAAAAAGATCTGATTATTTGTATGTTTTATTAAATATTAATTCAATGATAACATCATCATAAAGATAAATCCAAATCAAAATTAACTTTATCTATTTCTTTGTTAGATATTTTATGTAAAATCATATCTAAAACTTTATTTTCATCTGGAACATTATTTTTAGATAGATATCTATTCTTCTTCTTTATAACATTTAACAAATTATCGCCTTGCAAATCTTCATCTGTCAATTGAAAACATTTTTTTAAATTTTGATAATAATGTTTTTTTAAATATGTCAAACTATAATTAATTATAGGTTCTTTTAAGAATAAAGTAGATTTAATGCAACCGCAAATAGCTAAAGCATAGCTCATTTCGGGAGTATTTAACTTATAATTTAATACACCAGGAGTATCTAATAACCTTATTTTATTATTTAAATTTATCCATTGTAATCTTTTAGTTATTCCTGGTATATTAGCTGTTTTAACAACTTTTCTACGTGACAGACAATTGATCAAAGTAGATTTACCAACATTAGGAACTCCGACAATCATCAATTTTAACGTTAATTTATTAAAATTGGGATTTTTTAGTTTCAATATTTGCCTAATATAAGGATAAATTTTATCGATATTATTTTTATGTTTAGCATCTATCGGCAAAGTAGGTATTTGTTTTTGCCGCATAAAATTCGTAAAAATACAAATTTTTTTCATATCTGCTAAAGAAACTTTATTTAATAAAAGTAAAACAGATTTGTTATTTAATACTTTTAAGAGTTCAAAATTCATACTTGAAAAAGGAATACGAGCGTCTAAAACAATTAATATTAAATCAACTAATTTTAAATTATTTTGAATTTGTTTTAAAGTTTCTTTCATATGATCTGGAAACCATTTAATACAATCCATCATTAAATAACCATCATTTATCATTTATTTTGTTAATTATTATCTTTATTATCTTTATTATCTTTATTATCTTTATTATCTATATTATTTTGTTTATTTATTGCTTCGCGTAATTCATTTAAATAAGATTCTAAATTTTGATCCGATGTAAATATCTTTTTACTATAAATTTGATAAACTTCTTCTCCTAAAATCAAAAGAATAGCTATTCCTATTTTTTCAAATAACATATTATAAATATGATGAAAAAAAATTTTTTTTATCCAATGAAAAGGATTAATCAAATTTAAAGAACCACTAACCACATTAAATAATTTATTAGTTTTTTTCATTTTTTGAATATATTTTTTATCTATTAATTTTTGTTTTAATGTAAAAATCTGTCTTAAAGACATTTTTTTAAAAATACATAAAACTTTATTTTTAAATAATCCATCAATTCTTTTATGAAGATATTCTACCAATGATAAAGTTTCGCCAAGGGTTAATTCTAAATGAGGGAACGGTGAACTACTATGATAATTAGAAGCAATATTCAAAGTTAATCGGCATGCTTCGTCAAATAATACTAATATATAATCATCTTTTTTGTGATGAATTTGATTTAGAAAGTTATTTTGATGTTGTTTAATTAATGAATTAATTTTATCATCTATCGAAATATGCTTTTTTTTTAACGCAATTTTAAAACTTTTATTAAAATTTTTAACAACTAAAAATAAATAACCTAGTAAACATAAAACAACACCAGAAAAACAACCTGCTGCAAAAACACCAAAAATTTTAAATTGATTCCATAAATAATTAATCATCAACATAAATTAAATCCTTTTTAAAGGGTTATTTTTATAATTATTTGATAATAAAACTCTCTTGTAGTCTTGCTCACTTTATTATAAGCGAAATCTTTTGAACAAACTAGATCTATCATATAAGTTTTATATTGTAAGTTCTCAAAAAAAATTATAAAAATATTTATAATGTATTTAGTTAAGCATCAAACATTTTGCAGTCCGAGAAAAAGAATATTTCGATCTCCCAAAGTTTTATTAATATATAAATGAGGGATCCATATAATTTGATTGTTTTGGTCTGTTACAAGCCATAATTGGTTTCTTTTAAATAAGGCAATTTTTTTATCAATGAAAAATTTTTTTAGTTTTTTTTTGCCGAAAGCAAAATATAATATATCTCCTGGTTGTCTTTTTCTTATTTTTAAAGGAAATGAAATTTTGGCATCATCAAAATATATTCTTATTTGTGTAAAATTAAAATATTTGTTTTCGCTAACACTCCAATATAATGCGGGTTCAGAAGATGATTCTACTTGCGTCTGTAAAGGCGATAGTGGTTTTATTTGAAAAAACAATTGATTATATATTTTGACTAAATTCCACTGTTTATTAAGCTTCCATATAATATTTGGTTTGTTATGATTATGAATACCTTTAATAATATTAGTTATTATAATAAAATTTTTACTAATTTGGTTTTGTTCTAGTAAATAAAGAATGACATCTTTTTGAACTGCAATATGTAATTGTACGAACATTTTTATATCTAAAATATTTGGATTTATTTGTTGCGATAAGAATAAATAAGTTTGTTGCCTTAGGAAAGCGCTTATTTCTGATATTTGTAAATGAAATTTTTTGATATTTTTTAAAAAATTGTTTTCTTGTTTAAAAAAAGGAATGATATAATTCCTTATTTTATTACGGGTATATCGATCTGATTGATTAGTGGAATCTTCTAAAAAAGGAATTTGATTTTTATTAGCATAAGCTCTAATCTGTGTTTTATTAGTATATAAAAAAGGTTTCATAAAAAGAAAATCTTTTATACAATAAATATCTTGCATACCGCTATATCCTGATAAAGAACTGCCTCTTAAAACCTTTAAAAAAATAGTCTCAGCTAAATCATCTAAATGATGAGCTGTTAATATATAATTAGTTTTGTATTTTGTAGCTATTTCTTTTAATTTAATTTTACGTAATAAACTAGCTTCGCTTTGAAAATTTTTAGTAGAAATATTTAATTCAACATAATGGAAAGGGATTTTTTTATTTGCGCAATATTCTTGGATCAAAATTTTATCTTGAATAGATTCTTGCCGTTTTAAGTGATTAAAATGTACTACAATTAAGAAAAATTTCCGATGATATAAATAATCTAATAAAACCATTGAATCAACGCCGCCGCTTACAGAAATAATATATTTGTGTTTCGGATTTAATTTAACTAATAAATTTATCATTATTAATCGTTCTTTTTGCTTTTTTTGATCGGTTTTAGTTTTAGAATATCCAGTTGTGATTTATCCACGGTGCTTGGTATTGCTAACATTAAGTCTTGAGCACTTTGAGTTTTTGGAAAAGCAATAACATCTTTAATGTCATGAGTTTTAGTTAAAAGCATAGTTATACGATCTAATCCTAAAGCAATACCACCATGCGGTGGTGTCCCATATTTTAAGGCTTCTAATAAAAAACCAAACTGTTTTTGCATTTCATCTGAGGAAAAACCTAATCTTTCAAACATCAATTTTTGGGTATAGTATGTATGATTTCTTAATGAACCTCCTCCAATTTCATAACCATTCCAAACCAAATCATAAGCATTTGCTTTAGCTTGTTGAGGATTAGCAAGAAACATATCTATGTTACAAGGGGCCGTAAAAGGGTTATGCACAGCATAATATCTTTTTTCGTCAGCTTTAAATTCCAATAAGGGGAAATCAATTATCCATAACAAAGACTCTTGCTTAAAATCAATTAAATTTAAGTCATAACCTAATCTTGTCCTTAAAAAACCTAAACTTTTCAAACAATTATTTTGTAAGCCTTCCTGTTTTAGATTATCTATAATAAAAAAGCAACACTCTCCTTCTGCCAAAAAAGAGACTTTTTTTATGTAAGAGCTAAACTTACCTTTTAAAACATAATTTTGTTTGCGTAAAAAATGTAAGTCTAATTTACATTGTGTTTTAATTAGATGTTGATATTTTGATATTTGGCTAGATGTAAGTTCATAAGAAGTATCTAGAGTATTAATCTTAATCCCTTGAATAACTACAAAATTACTATTATTCCCTAAATATTGGGTATGAAAATTACATGTTAAATCTTCAATGAACAAGCCAAATCTTAAATCTGGTTTATCTGAACCATATTTTTTCATAGCTTTTTCATAAGTTATTGTGAGAAAAGGTGATTTAATTTTTGTTTTTAAAAATTGTTTGAATAAATTAATCATAATTTCTTCGGTTAAACTCATAATTTCTTTTTGAGAAAAAAAAGATGTTTCAATATCAATTTGAGTAAATTCTGGTTGTCTATTAGATCTTAGATCTTCATCTCTAAAACAACGAGCTATTTGGAAGTACCTTTCGAATCCGGCCACCATGTATAATTGTTTAAAAATTTGAGGGGATTGAGGTAAAGCATAGAAACGATTAGGATAAATGCGCGATGGCACTAAATAATCTCGAGCGCCTTCTGGAGTAGATTTAGCTAGTAAAGGAGTTTCTAATTCAAAAAAATTATTTTGTAAAAGGGTATTTCTAATATTTTGAGTAATATGATGTCTTTGAATTAGATAATTCTTCTGGTTTTCTCTTCGTAAATCTAAATAACGATACTTTAACTTATGTTCTTCTGTGCTTTCGTTTTTTCCTTCAATTGCAATATTCAAAGGTAATGGTTGTGCTTCGGCTAAAACATTCCATTCTTCTATGGCAATTTCAATGTCCCCGGTTTTTAAACTGCTGTTTTTACTAATTCTTTCAATAACTAACCCCTTAACATCAACAACAGTTTCTATGGTAACTGAAGCGATTTGTTTGTACTGTTTATGACGATGATCTACTATTAATTGCACTACTCCTGAAACATCTCTTAAAATTAAAAAAATTTTATTACCTAAATTTCTTTTCCTAGCTATCCATCCTTTTAAATAAACTTGTTCTCCTTTTTGTAAAATAGTAATATCGTTATTAGAATAACTGTATTTAATTTTCATTTACACAATTCCTTTTTGAAAAAATCAACAACTTTTTCAGTCTCTAAAATATAAACATCTCTACTAGAAACCTTTTTAACTGTTATTTTGTTATTTTGAATTTCTTTTTGGCCTATAAAAATAAGATACTTAGGATTTGTTTTTAAAGCTTTTTTAAGGTAGTTAGCAAAATTACTTAATTTATAATTCATTTCTATTTTAATATCATTTTGTCTTAATTTCTTCATTAACCAGAAAGATTGCAACAATAATGCCTCATCTAAAACTAACATATAAACATCTAGATTGTTTACAACAATATGATCCAAAAGATTATTATCTTGAAGGGCAATTATTAAACGTTCCATTCCTAAGGCAAATCCCATACAATTTGTTGCAGAACCACCAAAAAGTTTTGTTAATTCGTTGTAATTACCGCCTCCTCCTAAAACTAGTTCATTTTGATTTTTTTTTAATGTGGTAGTTATCTCAAATACTGTATCAGTATAATAATCTAAACCTCTTACTAAAAATGGATCAATTTCCAAATTAACTTGAGCTTGTTGTAAAATAGATAATATTTGGTTAAACTTCTTTTTTGATGCAGGGGTTAAATGATCTAAAATAACAGGTGCTTTTTGTAGAAATTGTCTATGACGACATATTTTACAATCAAAAATTCTTAATAAATTACACTGCATTCTTTTTATACATAAAACACACAAGTCTTTTTGATATTGTTGGACATAATTTTTAAAGATAACTAAAAAAGATTGACGAGTGGCTAAATCACCTAATGTATTAATCTTGATTTTAGCTTTTTTTAACCCTAATGTTGATAAAATATCATAGGATAAAATAATAATTTCTGCCTCTGATAAGTAATTCGTAATTCCTATAATCTCCGCTCCCAATTGATGGAATTGTCGATATCTTCCGTATTGTGGTCTTTCATAACGAAAAAATGGGCCATAATAATAAAATTTATAAAAATGAGGAATTTTAAAAAGATTATTTTCTATATAACTTCTAATAACAGCTGCTGTGCCTTCTGGCCTTAAAACAATTATTCTTTCTTTTTTATCTTTAAATTGATAAGTTTCTTTTAAAACAGTTTCAACATAAGGAGTAGCTCGGTAAAAAACTTCGTTATATTCTATAATAGGAGTTCGTATTTCTTGAAAATTATATCGATCTAGAATAGTTTTTATTTTAGTTTCTATATATTGCCACTTATTTACCTCATCGAAAATAAAATCATGAGTACCTTTGATCTTTTTCACTATCATTTTGGTTAAAATCCTTTATATGTATTTATAAATGGAATCTAAATTTAGCTTGTACGCAAAACAGAAACTTTTGCTTTTTTATCTAATATTTTAAAAACAGACTAGTTAAACAAATAATGCTTATGATTATTAAACTTAAGATTTTTAAAACAAATAATTTAAATTTTCTATTAGTAACTAAAAAATCCAACAAATCTTATTGAATTGTTATGTTAGTATATTTGCTTAATTTCCACTTGTAAAACATTCGTCCTAAATAAAAAAATTAATGCTCATTTCGCTACTTATTGTTTTTGCCTAATATATTCTCAAATAATACCTAATTGAAAATATCTAATTGAGATAGAAAATAACATGAATTACAAAGAATTAATATAGAATAATAGTTTATATAAATTTCTTTAATAGTTAAAATTTTATTCAATAAAATACTAAGTATACAAACGCTTTTGGTTTTGATAATAAACTTCTTTAATCATTCCTGCACCTAAACAAAACTCATTATAATAAAAAGCACAAACTTGTCCAGGAGTAACTGATTTAATAGTTTTTGGGTAATAAACTTTCAAAACTTTTTTATTGATCCAATCAATTTCTACATCTTGATCTGGTTGACGATAACGAAATTTAGCTTTCAATTTCATTCTACCACAATTATTGAAATTCTTATAAGATCTCCAAACCACATTAATGACCAAAGCAGAATCGCTATATAAATAAGGACTATTATGATTTTGGTCCACATAAAGTGTATTAGTTTTTAAATTTTTACCTACTACGAACCAAGGTAATGAATTATTATTTATATCTCCTAAATTTAAACCTTTTCTCTGCCCAATTGTATAATAAATAACTCCTTGATGTTGTTTTAAAACTTCATCGTTATTGATATTTTTAATAACCCCTTTTTTAATAGGGAGATAATTTTGTAAAAAAGATGAGAATTTTCTTTCTCCAATAAAACAAATGCCAGTAGAATCTTTTTTGTGAGCAGTAACTAAAGATTCTTGAACAGCTATTTTTCTTACTTGGTTTTTAGTTAAATTACCCAGAGGAAAAATAATTTTATTTAGTTGTTTGTGTTGCAACTGAGAAAGAAAATAGGTTTGGTCTTTAGAAACATCTAAAGCTTTAGTCAAAATATTACGTTTGTTTTTTAAAGTAACTTTAGCATAATGACCCATAGCAATATAATCTGGTTGAAACTGTTCAGCATATTTAATAAAAGTTAAAAATTTAATATGATTATTACATAAAACATCTGGATTAGGAGTCAAATTTTTGCTTAAAAATTTTAGAAAAGAAGTAAAGACTTGGGTCCAATACTCATGAGAAAAATCTACTTGATGACATTTTATATTTAATTGTTGAGCGATTTTAAGAGCATCCTGAAAATCCTGTGCTTGAGGGCAAATATTATTATTAATATAAGGATTACCTTGAATATCATAATTTAAACTACTATCCCAATTACGCATGAAAATACCTTCAACTTCATAATTATGTTTTTGTAAAATCAAAGCAGCTACACTACTATCAACGCCCCCCGACAACCCAATAATTACTTTTTTTTTCATAGTTTTATTTTAGTACTGTTGATCTACGGCAATCAACAGAAAGTTTTAATTCTGTTCTGGGAGAAAGGCTATTTTCAAAAATCTTGGGGCCAGGTGCTACTTGTTGTCTTTTATATTGATTTATATAAAATTGTGTCAAATAATCTTCTGTCAAAAATAAACTTTTTTCTGCAGATAAAAGAAAAGTTTTTTCTATTAAAAAAGAAATTTTATTTTTAGTGAAACTATATTTTAAGTAATAATATAAAATAAAATCTTGAATGATAACTTTCTCAGTTAAAAAACACTCTATTTGTTGTAAATAAAATTTTTTTAATTTGCGGCTTAATGAAAAAGTATTTTGTTTGAAATGAAATAAAATTAATTCTGTCATTGAGGTATTAGATAATCCGCTATTGACGTTATATATAAAATCATAGTTATATAACCTTGGGCTTAATTGGCCTAGAGATATGTTAGATAAATTATCGTTCTCCAATAAAACAATATTCTTTTGACATTGGGATTCAACTTTTTCTAACTTAGTTAAATAATTTAAAATCATTCTGTTATTCCGTTTAATGCGTGTAGTTTTATCTTTAGACAATGAATGATTAATAATATTTTTGATACCTGATTTAAGCAAAAATTTTTTCATTAAAATAACAAATTCTTTATTATCATTATAATAATCTAAAATAACAATCAAATCATCCCATGGTTTTTTATTAACTTGAAAACTTTGGATAACCACTAAAAGAGTTATCAAATCGCTGAATTTTACAGTTATTGGCAAAACTACCCTACTGTTTTCAAGAGAGTATAATTTATTTTGTAGGAATAAACATTGTAATTGATTAGATAATTTTAATTGTTCAGATAATTTATTTTGTGGCAAAAAAGGCTTTTTAGAAAAAGGTCTTTCAAATTCATAAATATCATTTTCTATTATTTGAAAATAAGATTTCCATAAAAAAGAGTTTTTGCCTATTTTTTGATCTGCGTAAGTGGTATCAATTTTACGTTGATGTTTAATAGCATCTATTGACACATCAACTATTAAATTAGTATCTGTATTAAAAATATCTTTTTCCCCAATAACCTCCCCTAAAACTGCTGCAATTTTATGATTGGAAAATACTGCATCGTCTGACGATTCTGTTGTACCATTACTAGTGTAAAAATATCCTCCAATTTGTTTTCGAGAATGATTGACAACTGCCATACGTCTTAATTCTTTTTTACCAATATGCTCAGTCGAAGCAGACAGATTAAAAATTAAGTGCGCTCCATTAAGAGTTAATAAATCACTAGGAGATTCCATTGTCCATAAATCCTGACAAATTTCTACTCCGAAACTAATATCAAAAAATTGATTCACAAATAAAATATTTCCGATAGGAACCTTTTGTTCTAAAAAAACAACTTCTTGCGTTTCGATTATTTTACCAGATTGAAACCATCTTTTTTCGCTAAATTCTTTGTAGTTCGGAATAACTTGTTTAGGGACAATTCCCAAAATTTTCTTTTTTTGTATAACTACAGCCACATTAAAAATAACTTCTCCTAAAATAAAAGGCATACCAATTAGGTATACGCCTTCAAAAGAAACATTATCAAGAATATATACCAAAGAAATCAAATTTTCCTGATAAAAAGCATTTTCGAAAAAAAAATCTCCTACTGTATAACCACTTAAACATAATTCAGGGAATAAAACAAAACTTGCTTTGCTATTGTTTAAAATGTTAACAATTGTTTTGGCATTTGCCAAAGTATCACCTAAAGATAAATTTGGGTTAGATAATTCGATTTTAATAAAACCATTTTTGTACATTTATTTATGACAAACCCTTTCTAATGAAGTAAATAATATAATTCAAAAATTTTTTAATATTACATAAAATTTTAATTTTATATAAAAAAACTTTTATCATCCTAAATTATTTACTTTGTCGTTTTTTTTAAAATTTTTAATTTAACTCTTTTTTCCATTATTAATCCAATAATAAAAACAGATACTAATGATAATAAAAGTCTTAAGAACATTTCCATAAAAACACTTATCCAATTATAATGTTCAATACTTTCTAGTACTGCAGAAATCAATATTAGTAAACCATCTGTTATGAATGAAATAGTAATAAAATTCATCCCATAACCATCTTTTAAAATTTGTTGAAAAATATCCATTCCACCGGTAGTATATCCAAGTTTCCTAATTTCTGAGAGAGTAAGTCCGATAAAAAAACCTCCTATAACAGAAGCAACCATTAACTTAAAGTATTTGTTATCAAAAGAAAACATGTCTAAAAATGTAACTTTTGTTGCATTAAATATCCAAGATAATAAAAATATAACTAAATTTAAAATTATTACTAAAAATACAGTTTTGCCTACAAAATCTTTACCACAACATCGGTATCCAATAATTAGAGCTACAATATTATAAAAAAACATAAAAAAAGTTATAACTAAATTGGAAGTAAAAATATCTTTTTTTGTTATAAATACTAATATCTTGCTGGTGATCATTGACAAACCATCTATTCCTCCTGTATTCAACTTACTTCCAAATGTAAATAAATAGATAGATAAAGCTAAGCCAATATCATTTAAAATAAGTAAGAACCATCGAGATTTATTAAAATTTAAAAATTTGTCTTGCTTCATATTTTCATTCCTCAAAAAAATTTTTTGTCTCTTGAAAAGCCAATATCAGAATTAACAAGATAAATCATTTTCTATTTTTTTCTCAGAAAAGCATTAATAAAATCATCTAAATTACCGTCCATGACATCACTGATATTAGATAATTCATAATTAGTCCTGTGATCTTTGACCATTTGATAAGGATGGAAAATATAACTTCTTATTTGTGATCCCCAACTGATGTCTTTTTGTCCGGCCTTAAATTCTCTTTCTTTTTCCTTTTGTTCTTTAACAGCTAATTGCAACAATTTAGTTTTTAAAATTTGTAAAGCTTTTTCTCTATTTTTAATCTGGCTTCTCTCATTTTGGCAATTAACAACAGTATTTGTAGGTAAGTGGGTGATTCTTACAGCTGAATCAGTGGTATTAACATGTTGACCACCAGCCCCACTACTTCTAAATACATCTATTCTTAGATCTTGTTCTCTAATATCTATCTTGATCTCATCGTTAATTTCAGGCAATATATCACAAGAAGCAAAAGAAGTATGTCTTCTAGCATTAGCATCAAAAGGCGAAATTCTAACTAACCGATGTACTCCTTTTTCTGCTTTTAAATGCCCATAAGCATAATTGCCTTTGATCAGAAGGCTAACTGTTTTTAACCCTGCTTCTTCGCTTGGTTGTAAATGAAGAATCTCAACTTTAAAATTTTTTTTTTGTGCATATTTTTGATACATACGAAATAATATTTCGCACCAATCTTGGGATTCTATGCCTCCGGCTCCAGAATGCAACATTAAAATAGCATTATTTTCATCGTAAGGTTGATTTAATAAAATTTCAATTTCCAAACTTCTAACATCTTTTTTAATCTTTTGCAATTCTTCTGATAAAAATAAAAAATCTTGATTTTCTTCGTTACTTTCTGCTAATTCAAATAAAATAATTAAATCATCATATCTTTTTTTTAAATCTAAAAAACGATTAATTTCATTTTTTAATTTATGTAATTCTTGCGCAACACTAACCGAATTTGTATTTTTATTCCAAAAATCAGATTGTTCCATTAATTGGCTTAATTCAGATATTTTTTGGATTTTTAGTTCTAAGTTTATATTTTGTTCAAGATGAGATAGAGTTATATTTAAATTATTTAAAATCTGATTAATTTCATATTTGTCCATTTTGATCAATAAAAAACTCCTTTTATAAAAAAAAAGATTTTAATTCCAAGGTTTTTTCATATTTCTGATATTTCTTTTTCTTTTGGTATATTGTTCATGAGATTTAACAGGCGGTTCAACCATTAAATCAGATTGTAATGACGAAGTTAACATGTTATTTAAAACAGAAAATTTTAAAATCATTTTTGTAATATTTATGGAGATATTTTCTATCATCTGATTAAAGAATTTTTGTCCTTCGTTTTGATAAACAGTTAAAATATTTTGTTGACCGTAACTTAAAAAACTAATACTCTTTCTCAAAACATTCATATCATTGATATGACTTTTAAACTGATTATCAATATTTATTAACATAATTAATCTTAACATATTTGAATAATGTTTTTCGCCAAGTATAATAAGTTTGTTTTTTTGTTTTTGTAAAAGATATTCAGTTTTTCTAGCAATTATAGGTTCTACTTCTTCGAAAGTAATTGTTTTTAAATCGAATTCTTCTGCGCTAAAGGTATTTTTTGGAAAAAAAGTCATTTCTAAATAATCAATAAGTTTTTGGATATTGCATTTGCTTTTATCATTATTTTTATTTGAGAAAAAATTTCTTATTTTTTGATTTAAGGTTGTTTGTATAACAGTTAAAGCTAATTTTTCTACATCATGAGATACTAGAATATCTTTTCTTTGTTGATAAATAATTTCTCTTTGTAATTTAAGAACAGAATCAAATTGTAATACAAATTTTCGGTATTCGAAATTAGAAGATTCAATTTTTTTTTGTATATTAGTAAATAAATTTGTTAAAAATTGCGAAGAAATATTATTTTTATTTTTGTCATTTGTTTGTAACAAAGAGATCAATTTGGCAATTTTAGAAGCACCAAAACGTTTTACAAGTTCGTCTTCTGCAGAAACAAAAAATTGTGAATAACCAGGATCTCCTTGGCGTCCGGCACGCCCTCTTAGTTGATTATCAATTCTTCTTACTTCATGTCTTTCAGTGCCTAAAACTGCTAACCCTCCGAGTTCTACAACACCTTCTCCTAAACAAATATCAGTGCCACGACCAGCCATGTTAGTAGCTATAGTAACTGAGCCTTTTCTGCCTGCTTTAGCAATTATTTCAGATTCTTTTTCATGATTTTTAGCATTTAAAACCTCATGAGGTATTCTTCTTTTTCTTAAATACTTAGAAATTTCTTCTGAAACTTCTACAGTAACTGTCCCAATTAAAATAGGTTGTTGTTTAGCATGTCTAATTTCAATATCTGCTAATAGAGCTTGCCACTTATCTTTTAAAGTTAAAAAAACCAAATCTTGAGCATCTTCTCTAATCATTAATTTATTAGTAGGTATTTCGATTACTTTCATTCCATATATACTAAAAAATTCTTTTTCTTCTGTTTTAGCTGTTCCAGTCATCCCTGATATTTTATTATAAATTCGAAATAAATTTTGATAAGTGATAAGAGCAGAAATTTCAGTTTCTTCTTTAATAGGACATCTCTCTTTAGCTTCCAAGGCTTGATGTAACCCATCGCTAAATTGACGTCCAATTAAAATTCTTCCTGTAAATTGATCAATAATTAAAATTTGTTCTTTATCAACTAAATAATCTTTATTTCTTTCCATAATAAAACAAGCTTTTAAAGCATTTTTAATAAAATGTAATAAAAGGGCATTATCATTGCTATAAAAATTACTAATTTTAAAAAAAGATTCTGCTTTTTTAATGCCTTCTTCTGTTAATTCAATTGTTCTAGATTCCAAATCAATAATATAATGATCAGATTTAAGACTTTTAGCAAAACGATCAGCATCTCGATAAAATTTTCTGCCTTTACGAATATTATCAGAAATAATAAGAGGGGTTCGGGCTTCGTCTATTAAAATAGAATCTACTTCGTCAATAATAACGTAATCATAATTTCGCTTCATTAAAACATTAGAAATATCACTTTCCATGTTATCTCTTAAATAATCAAAACCTAATTCACTATTAGTAGAATAAAGTATATCGCAATTGTAAGCTATCTTTTTTTGTTGGATACTTTGATTTTTAGTATTTAATCCTACAGACATACCTAAAAAACGAAAAATATCTCCTATCGCTCCTTCAGCTTCACGGCGCGCTAAATATTCATTTACAGTGACAATGTGTACACTTTTACCACTTAAAGCGTTCAAATAAGCAGGCATTACAGAAGTTAAAGTTTTACCTTCCCCTGTTTTCATTTCTGCAATATGTCCTTGATGTAAAATAATAGCTCCTAAAAGTTGGACATAATAAGGAGTTAATTTAGTAACCCTTTTAGAAGCTTCTCTTACAAGAGCAAATGCTTCCACTAGTAATTCATCTAAAGAAACCCCTTCTTGAATAAGCTTTTTTAATCTTTCGGTTTCTCTGGGAAAATCTTGGTCTTTTAGTTGAGCTTTTATATCACTTAATTGTTCGATTTGATGAGCTATTAAACGAATACTTTTTAAATGTTTATGCGAAGAAGCAAAAAAACTTTTTACAAAAAACCAGATTTTTTTATACAAACTCAGTATCACGAGCCTTAATTCCTTTGCTTAAAAAAATAATAATACAATTTACAAGCAAATAAGATTCTATTATCTGCATCACTAAAATAAATACATTTAAATGGTTTTAGTTGAAAAATATAAAAAAAACTTAATGAAACAATGAAAAAACTATTTTCTGATTTAAAAGCTAAGGACTCTTTAGTAAAAACAAGAAAAAATATTTTTTCAATAAAATTTAGTTCTTTTCAAATTCTTTTTAATTATATCAAAATTGAACAATTATAAATTAACTTTTAACTATTTGCATTAATAATATGTTACTTTTTGTAATGAATTTTAATAAAAAATCATTTATTCTAAACACAAGAATTCTTAATAATATAACAATACTTATATATCAGACTCATTAATAACGGATAATAAACCTATTCCATGTCTTTTTTTTATAAAAAGTGCTTTTTTAATTATCTTTACGTGTTATCATACGTTGTAACAACATTTTCATAAAAGGAGATAAGATTATTATATCCATCAAAAAAACTAAATGTTAATTATAAGTTTAAAATATCTAAAACAGAAAGTACATAATCAAATATATGCTAATCAGTCTATTTAATAAAAATAAATATAAGATATTTTTGTGGATATTTGTTTTTTTTACTATTTTACATGTTTATAATTCTGAACGTCAATTTTTTAATCATCTTAAATTCACATATCATGTAAAAAATAAAGAAATATTTTCTCATCAAAATTATCAAAAAATACAAGAATTTAATGAAAACCAAATTTTAATTAAAGAAACTCTTCTTTTAAAAGAAGAAAATAATATATTTACACTATACATTAAAGATTTTTATCCGAATGGCAACTTAAAAAAAGTTGTTGAAAATTATTTTCAAACTAATCAGTTACATTTTATTCGAAATTATAATCAATATGGTGTTGTATATGAAGGAGTAACATATAATCTTCAAGAAAAAAAAATAGGTGATATTAAAATGTTCTCGGATGAAGGGTTCATACAAGAAACAATTTTTTATGATCATCAAGATGATGTATTTCAAATATTGGAATATCTTCCTGATGGAAAGTTATTAAGTTCTTTTACACACAGTTTTGACTCGCATGACTAAAAAGGAAAAAAGAGTACCTTGTTAGCATGTACTAAATCATAAATCAACGACATTTACAAATTTAATGTAATAAAGTTAAAAAGCAGCGAAGTGTTGTTATAGAGAGTTATGTATTATATAAAACAACCTTTAAAATGAACTTTAAAGTTGAAATACCTACCTACTATATAGAAAAAACACAAAAGAACACAAAGAAAAACTTTAGTAAAGGAAATTAAAAGTTATAAACCAGAAGTAGATATAATCAAAGTTAAATTAAAATATATCAAAACATATTTAAATAAAAGAAAATACAAGATGCATAAGTTGTCATTGTTATTAGCTAACAAGAACTAGCAAAAAAAGTTTGATGATAACCTAATAAACAAAAATAATTAACTCGACGAACTCTAACATTAACATTGCTTTTGTATGTTATCATTACAAAAACTATTTATTTAAAAAGGAGGATTTAATAGATTAAATTTTTTTATCTAAGTGTTTCAACGCGTAATGTAATGTCCAAACTCGAAATAATAAACAGAAAATAAAAATTATTATAACAATTCATTCTAATTTAATTAGATTTATTTTTTGTTTTTAAGAATTTCTTTGATTTCATTTAAAACTGCAATTTGTTCTTTTTCTTTTAAAGAAATACTACTGTGTGTAGTTTGTTGTGCTTGAGGATTAGTTTGATAGTGTTTTTTGATTTGTTTAGAAAAATAACATAGAACTATATAAATAGCCAAAGAAACTGATAAAAATTCAAAAACATTCTGCATAAAATTGCCATAATTAATAGAAATTTCGCTATTCAATTTGATTTTTAAATCTTTTAAGGAATAATGACTATTAAAAATCCAAGTAATAGGAGGCATAATAATGTCTGTAGAAAGAGAACTTACAACTTTAGTAAATAACTGTCCCATAATAAATGCAATAGCTAACTTAACAACATCGCCTTTATTTATAAAATCTTGAAATCCTTTTTTAAATTCTTTTATCTTATTAAGATTTATTTTATCAGACATAAAATTTCTCCTTTTTATCAAAAAAATACTATCTTTAATTATTTTAATTAACATAACATATTAATTTAACTGTTAAATCTATAAATTTAAACTATTTATAAATACAATAATCTTGACCTAAAATTTTTTTAATTTAATTCGTCTATCTATTATCATAGATCCACTTTACTTCGCTTCTTTAAAATTTCATCCGTATTCAGTTAAAATTATAACACATAAATAACTTTGTCACGCATGCCCATTTTAGTTTTTTCTATTTTTTTATCTTTCTAAAATTAGAAATGTAAATATTATGAAATGTTAAAAAAAGTTCAACACTAACAAAATTCAGCATATTTATCTTCTGGAAAAACTTGATTATACTAAATTTTATCTATTTTAAGTTCATAATGATGTTTTAAGTTAGTTTACTATATAAATTCATTCGTCTTCAGCAAGAAATAACTTATAATGCGTTAATAATTAATAATTTTCTAAACTCTGGAATGAGAATGTGAAAAAACAATCTAAAAAGAAAGGTTAAATTTATTTTAAGTCATGATTAGAATAAGAGATGTTATTAAAAAATATGTTATTACAGAAGGCAATAGTTTTTTCCAAAGAGAAGAAGTTTATAATGGGCTAGAAAATGTGTCTTTAAATTTTCCTGATAATGGTATGTTTTTTATTTTAGGTAAGCATGGTTCTGGTAAATACACTTTATTAAATGTTATCGCAGGGATTGATAATGTAGACAATGGTAGCATTACAGTTAATAATAAAAATATTGTTCCTTTTAGTCAAATAAAACTAGATAATTATAGAAATGCTATGATTAGCTTTATTTTCCAGAATTGTAATCTAGTTGAAGATTTTAATGTCTTACAAAATATCGCTTTGGCTTCGGAATTACAAAATAAAGAAATAGATAAAAATGTATTAGCTAGTTTATTAAAAGAATTTGATTTTAATATCTCTTTATTAAATAGAAAAATACATCAATTATCAGGCGGGCAAAAACAAATTGTTGGAATTATTAGAGCTTTAATGAAAAAATCTCAAATAATTTTAGCTGACGAGCCTACTGGAAACCTAGATATGGGAATAAGTCAAAAAATATTTGATAAATTAAAGGCGATTTCCAAAGAAAAATTAGTTATTATTGTTACACATGATCAGACAATTGCTTATAAATATGCTGACCGTATTATCAAAATAAATAATAGTCATGTAGAAAATATTCTGGTTAGAAAAACAAAACCACTACAAAACCAGATTCCTAGCCACAAAAAAGAAACAGCATCAAAAAAACTACCCATTACGGATTATGAAAATTATGAAGAATCTTTTTCTAATGAATCTATATTTGATGAATTAAGTACAAATGTATTTTCTCATGCTAAAGAATTTGATTCTCTGCCTAGCCATTTATCTTTACAAAAAAAATTCAAAATGACTTGGAATTTTCTCACAAAATCAAAAAGATTATTTATAACAAGTATTTTATATACAACAATGTTTTTTGCTCTTTATCATGTAAGACAAATTTCATTGGCAATAGGCCCAAAATATTTCGAACAAAAATCTATTTTTACAATCCCATACGAAATTTTCAATAATCTTCGTATAATATACGAAGATTACGGAACAAAAATGACTTTCTTATTCGTTTATATGCCATACATAATATCTATATTAATTCTTTACAATACTTTCAACATAAATATCAAATTTAAGAAAAAAAACATAGGTATTTTAAGATTATTAGGTGCTAACATTTTTACTGTATTTAAAATTATTTTAGTAGAATGTTTTTTATTTGCTTTTACTGTATTATTACTTACATATTTTATTATCTGTACACAATTCCGATTTGAAAATCCCACTCCAAAACTAAATTATCCCAATTCTAATAGTTTCTTTTCATCTTATAAACCGATACCAGATAAATTTAATGCAACAAAAGAAGATAGATATTTTTATTTACAAAAATTTGTAAGAGCAATAGGTATGCCACAAGGGAATTTTGCCATGCTTACTTTACAAGGATATTTTGCTGTGCCACCATTCATTAGATTTACAAAAATTATGTTTCTATCTTATCTACTTATTTTTTTCTTAAATTTAGTAAGTTTACTCTTGCCCCTCTTTAAAATATCTATACTAAAACCTATTGAAATAATGAACAAATAGATCTTTTCATAAATAACAATCTTTTTTAGCTAAGGCAAGAAAATTTAGAAACTTTCTTTCTTTTTTCAGTAGTAATTATTCTGGTATAATTGTCAAATCTGGTTTATAGAAACATTTCTTTTCTAAAATAGCTAAGGGGTCTGAAAAATCACCTTTATCAGTTTTTTCTAATATTTCTTTTAAAACGGTCAATTTAGCATCTATATTATCTAAGTGCCATAACAAAAATGCTTCGCTGGTTTGTGGTTTTTTAAAGGCACCATATTCTAATAATCCATGATGAGAGATTATTAAATGTTTCAAAAGCAAAATTTCTTCTTGATTTTGAACATTTAATAAAACTGCTTCTTCATGTATATGATTTACTCCTAAAATTAAATGGCCTAATAAAATACCTTCTTTAGTATAATTTTTTTGAGTAAAATCAAATTCTTGTATTTTAAACATATCATGCAAAATAATCCCAGAATATAATAAGTCAACATTTAAACAAGGATACATTGGAGATAATAATTCAGCGATTTTCAGCATATTGGTAGTATGATAACCCAACCCACCATAATAGTTATGGTGCATTTTAAATGCTGCCGGAGAAATTAAAAATTTTTGTTTATTTTTAGTATATAAATTAAAAGTAATTCTTTTTAAAATTGGGTTTTTAATGATAGATAGAAATTTTTCTATTAATGCTGCAATTGCATCAAAAGAAAGCGGTGCACATGTAAAAAAATGAAAATATAATTCATAAATCCTTTGTAAATTAAGAACATCTTCTATAGGATCTATTTTTTGACACAAAAAAATATTTTTGTCATTTTTTAAAAGAAAAATGACTTGAAAAATATAAATTTTATCCACTATAATATTTTGATAATTTTTGTCTAATTTAATATTAACACAGGTATTTTCCGGAATTAACACATTAACATTGTGAAAATTATCTCCCTTATTAAAGCTTGTTATTTTGCCTGTTATTTGATATGTTTGACCAATTTCTTTTTCTTTGAAAATATCTGTTTGTTTTTGATACATATATTTAAATTCATGCCTTTATTCATTTTATTATAAGAATATTCAAATACTGTTAATGAGTGGACTTTTATATCGCAACATGTTATTCCTCCCAAATATAATATTGAAATGAAGAAATAATAAAATAATCTATTTAACGCATTCGTTTTGCATAATTTTTTGGATTTGCTCTTTTAACATTTGAAAATATTCATCGTTATAACATAATAGGTCATTACTTTTTTGTTGTTGGTGCCAACAAAATATTTTTTTTAGTAGTTTTTTAAATCTAGTAGCAAAAGGGAAATCATGAATAATTTGGGGATCTAAAATAAAAGATAAACTAAAAAATAATTCTTCTGACACATCTTGTAAATTATTTCTCAACACAAAAATAATCCCTTTTTTTAAACTTTTTACAAAATCAAAAGCCTTAGTTTCTTGCAAAGAAGAAAAAGCTTTTTGAATATTTTTTTGTTGTAAAATTTTACTAAACTCTTTTAATAACATCTGGTTTTTTATTTTTTGTAATAAAAAAATATTTTTCTTCAAAATAGAGAAAGTTTCCTCTTCTATTTCAAAATTAAGTTTTGCCTGAAAATAAAAAATTCTCATCATCCTTAAAGGGTCTTCTGTTAACTTATTATGAATATTACCAATGGTTCGGATAAGTCTATTTTTTAAATCAAAAATACCGTTAACATAATCGAATATATTATTATTGTTGTCTAATAAAAGAGCGTTAATAGTAAAATCACGCCTCATAATGTCTTCTTTGACATCTGATACGAATTCAATATCCGAAGGATGTCTGTAATCAAAATAATTTTTTTCCTTACGATAAGTAGTGATATCAAAATAATGATTTTGAAAAAAAATCTTTACACATCCATATCTATTATCCATTGAAATAAATTCCGAAGAAAATATTTTTCTTATTACCGAAGGATGAGCATTTGTAGTAATATCCACATCACGAATAGGCAATTTTAAAATCCAATCTCGAACAGCCCCCCCAACAATGAAAGCTTCTATTTTTTTTTGTTTAAGTATTTTCAATATTTTTTGAGCTTTTGTGATCTTAATAATTTGATGTTTGTAATCTAACATAAAAAATAAACTTCTGCTATATTTGTCAAGATTTTAAAATAACTCCTACTCCTAAAACATTATTGCCTACATGTGCTCCAATCGAAGGAGCTGAAGGTATTTCTAAAATATTTGTTAAATGAAGTTTTTGTTCTAAAATCAATCTTAATTTTTGTCTCATTACAGGATTACCTGTAAATAAAATATGAATTAAGAATTCTTTATTTTTTGTATATAATCTAATTCTCTCTATAATATAAAGGAAAGCTTTTTCAATATTAAAAGTTTTTTCGATTAAAACTATTTCACCTTCTTCGTTCACTTGCAGAATAGGTTTAATTCTGAAAAATCTTCCTAGCAAACTTTGTGTTTTAGACAAACGCCCATTTTGAATTAAATAAGTTAAAGAATTAACCACAAAAAAAATAGTATTATTCTGTCTTAAAAAATCTAAATAATTGATTACTTCCGTAACAGAAGCTCCTTTAGCGAATAAACGGTGAGCTTGAAGAGCGAAATATCCTTCTGAAAAACAAACGGTCTTAGTATCATAAACGATTACTTCAACTTCATTTTTAACTATTTGTTTAGCTTGAAGAATACTATTATAACTCCCACTCAAGTGTTTGGACAATGTAGTCACAAAAATTTTTTTATATCCTTGTTGAGATACTTTTTTAAAATAAGTTACTATTTCACCAACCGAAGGTTGAGATGTTTTGGGTATTAATCTAGGATTCTTATTTAGAATATTATAAAATTCATAAGCTGTTAAATTTACCCCATCTATATATTCTTGATCATTAATAAAAATTTTCATTCTAATTACATCAATATCATTATTTTCTGGTAAATAATCTAAACAACTAGTGGATGTTGCGGCTACTCTTATATTCATATAAATCATAATCCTTTAGTTTTTGTATAAACAATTCATAATAACCTATATTTATAACACAATTATAACAAAAAAAAGTAAAAAAGTATTTATCCCACAAATATAAGTTGCTTAATAACCTTGTTTGAATGGTGCCTAAAGCATAAAAAATTGACTATTTCTCATTCTCATAAAATATAATAATAAAAAACTTGATTCAATGATGGATGACATTTTGTAAATGAATTAATCCAATGAATAGAAAAAATTATTGCTTATTTATGCATTATCTTTTTTTGGGATAACAATTAATACTAACAAATAATAATTGTGCTGTTTAATTAGTGTTTTTAATTAGTAACTAATAAAAGATATTTAAAATAATTACTTAAATAACAATAGCATTTAGAAGATTTGATTCAATTCTTCAAACCAAAAACCTAATTAAATAATTCCAGAGAGTTAAAAAATTACGATAAAAAGAGAAAATAAGGCATCTAGATCTAAAATTAAAACAACTAAAGCTCATCTTAATAAAATAAAAGCTTATGACCTTCAGAAAGTGATAATGAGAGCTTACGTTTGAAAACATATCCTACAAAGAAAAAAGTCATTGGCAAAATTAAAAATAATTTTAAATTATCTTTCGAATTAACAGAAGATTATTTGCAAAATAATCAGAATAAACAAGAAAAAAAGAAGAAGACCTGCCAAAAATCTTTAAAAAATAGCAATACATGTTCGCGATTTTCGCATCAACTAACTAAAATAGTCACTAAATTTCCTAAGTTGAATTCCAAATTAGTAAACTTAGGGTTCAACATAAATCTTTCGCTTCTAAAGAACACTAAACCTTGCTGAAAATTTCAAAAATAGTTTAAAATATGATTGTAAGTAATTTAAACTAAGAAGATTAAGAGTTAACCTTCTCTTTATAAAAAATTATTTCCGAGAAAGAATATAATTAAATAAAGGATTTAGATAAATATTTAAATCAAACAAATCATTTCAGATAATTTTAATTTATTTCTTTATTTACTTAGGATTATTATTTCTTGCCATAGCTGCTGGAATCAATTTAGAAGCAAAAACCCCAACTTATAACAAAAAACAATTTATTAAGACAATTAAATAGTGCTTTTGCTGATATATCCATAACTTCTAAAACATGATTGCCCGTATGCAAAATATCTCCACGCAAATAGAATAAACTCAAAAAATGAGCTTAACATAGTGAATATGTAAATTGTAGAAAAGAACCGCTATCAAAGTCAAAGAACAAATAATGTACCAAATAATCATTGAAGAAGTTAAATTATCATTCATAACTCTCTCTCTCTCGTTCTTGAAAGTCTTTTTATTTAGTTATATCACGCATAATAATAAATTATTAAGATTTATTTTCCATAATATTAAAATTTTAGCAATAGAAAAATATTTTTGACAAGATTTGACCAAGAACTACCCCCTAAAGTATGATGAAAAAACATAATATAATGGTAATAAAAAGGTGGAGCAATGTGACATTCCATATAGCTAAACAAATAAAGTTTTTAACAGACACCCTTACTCAAGCAAATTATGAATATTATAATTTAAGTGATCCTTCACTAACAAACCAACAATACGATGCTTTATTACAAGAGTTAATAATCCTCGAAGAAAAATACCCTCAATATAAACTTTCCTATAGCCCAACTTTCAAAATTGGCGGTAATTTAAATTCCAACTTTCAAAAAGCAGAGCACTATTCGCCTATGTTATCGCTAGAAAATGTTTTTGATATAACTAAATTACAAAAATTTTATGATCGTATATTAAAAAAATTTCATAATTGTAATTTTGTGACAGAATTAAAAATAGACGGTGTAGCTATAAGTATAAAATATAAAAAAGGGGTTTTAGCGCAAGCTCTTACTAGAGGCAACGGAATCAAAGGTGAACTAATAACAGACAATATTAAAACTATTAAAAATATTCCTTTAAAAATTAAAAAACCAATCGATTTAGAAGTCAGAGGAGAAATTTTTTTTGATCATCATAATTTTGAAAAATTAAACAAAGAACAAATTAAAAAACATCAAAATACATTTGCTAATCCTAGAAATGCTGCTTCTGGAACAATAAGATTATTAGACTCTAATATTGTCGCTAAAAGACGTTTATCCTCTTTTTTTTACACGATCATTAATCCTCCTATTGAGATTCAAACACAAGAAGAAGTTTTAATGTTTTTGAAAAATATGGGTTTTTCAGTTAATCCACATTTTTATGTTATTGATACCTTCGCGCATATAGTCGAAAAAATAAAGTTTTATGAAACATTCAGGTTAAATCTAAATTATGACTCTGACGGTATAGTTATAAAGGTTAATCAATTATCCTTATATCCTTTCATAGGATATACTACAACATTTCCTAAGTATGCTATTGCTTATAAATTTAATTCTACCGAAAGTGAAACTATTATCAAAAATTTTAGCTTTCAAATAGGAAGAACAGGATTAGTTATTCCTATAGCAGAACTTGTTCCTGTTATTATTAGCGGTAGCATCATCTCGAGAGTAACTTTACATAATTATGATTATATAAAAACAAATGATATTCGTATTAATGATAGAGTATTAATCCATAAATCAGGATCTATTATTCCCCAAATTATCAAAGTTATAAAAGAAAAAAGACCTGGTATTTCGCTTCCTTTCCAAATGATTACTAATTGTCCTTTCTGTTGTTATAAATTAAACAAAGAGCTGGATGAAGTTAATTATTTTTGTTCTAACAACGAATGCAAAGAAAAAAAAATAAAAAAAATTATTCACTTTGTTTCTAAAGAAGCAATGGATATTAATATTTTGGGCGAAAAAACAATAAGTTTGTTAAGCCAAAAAGGGTTTTTAAATAAAATCTCTGATTTATACTGTTTAAATGAATTTAAAAATGAATTAGAAAAATTGTCTTTCTTTGGCGTTAAAAAAGTTAATAAAATTCTAATAGCCATTGAAAAAAGTAAAAAAAATACTTTAGATAAAATTTTATTTGGGTTAGGGATTCCGCATGTTGGTCGTAAAATAGCTGAAATACTAGCCAATAAATTTAAAAGTATTTTTCAGTTACAACAAGCTAGTATTAACGAGTTAATAAAAATTCCTGAAATAGGAATTAAAATTGCTAAAAGCATCCAGCATTATTTTAAAGACACTCAAAATATAGAAGAAATAAAAATATTACAACAGCATAAACTTAATTTCGAAATGAACAATAACAAAATTACTAAAAGTAGTAATTTTTTTTATCAAAAAAGAATAGCTATAACGGGGGTTTTAGAACGTTATTCTCGCGAACAAATATTTACTATTTTAAAAGAATTAGGTGCTTTCATAACAAATTATCTTTCGCATAAAACAGATTATTTAATTTGTGGTACAAAAAGTGGATCGAAAATAAATAAAGCTATTGACTTAAAAGTCAAGATCATCTCTGAAAAAGAATTTTACCGGTTACTATCCTTATCATTAAATAATATATAAATAAAAAAGGCAAATAAGAATGAAAAACATTGGTATCGATTTAGTAGAAATGAAAACAATTAAAAAGATTGGAGTTCAAAAAATAGCTAATCGTATTTTATCTAAGCTAGAATACCAAATTTATAATAAAATTCTTTCTGTTAAACGAAAATGTCATTTTGTTGCTGGACGATGGGCAGCTAAAGAAGCTATTTTTAAAGTTTATAGCAAAGGTAATTTGTGTAACAATTATTATGATTGGTCTATATTGAATGATGAAAAAAATGGATCTCCTTATGTTATTGATTTTTATAACAATCAAGTTATGATTTCTATAACACATACTGATAATTATGCTTTAGCTTTAGCCATTTTAGTGTGATTCTAGAAATATTTTTACTTTTTTAAATAAAAAAAAGAGTTTTAAGCTCTTTTTTTTATTTAATGTCGCAAAAATTTTGTTTTAGTTTCGGCAAATACTTATGATTTAGGTTTAATAAAATGTTTATAAATATAGATAAAGAATATGAATATAATACAATTCCAAAAAAATAATAAAAATATGACGAAACTTTGAATATTTACGGATTTTTCTTGTCTATCCGAAGAAAAAAAAGATGTTTTTTGAAGATTATTTTTCAAATTATAATTTTCCAACGGATTTAATTTATTTATAAAAAGATTTTTTAAATTATGTTTATTTTGTTTATATGTTTGTATAGCTTGCTCGAAATTATATCTAGCGCGATCATATTTATTATTTATAAATTCGTTATTATGTTCCATATCTGCTTGTTCTATTAAATTATTACCTTTATTATAAAAATCAATTGCATTCGCTATTGGATTAGCATCAAGCTTATACTGCGTTTTACTAACTAATTCTGGGATTATTTTATTTTCTTCATCTAAAAACAAATTAATTATTTTAAACAACTTTTCGTTTTTTTTCTTAGTTTCTTCGAACATTTGTTTAGTTATTTTTGTGTTATATTTTTTAATTTTAGTAATTAATGATTTATATTTTTGGTTTATACTATTAAGAAATTCTTCAATTTCTTTCAAATTATTTTGATTATTCTTTTTGTCTGATATTGCTTTTAATTCTATTAAATTATCATTTAATTTTTCTATTTCTACTGCACATTCTTCAAAAATAAGCTTTACAAATGAATTAGTATTTGCTTCATTAATCTGTTTTTTGAGTTTTTCAGCATAATTCAATTCTACTGTGGCAATTCTTTGGTTTTGTTCAATTTGTTTGTTTAAATTAAAAATATTATCAGAAGAATTACTATCCGTTGCTGTAATATAATTACCAAAATTCACAAAAGCGATCAATATCAAAAATATGTAAAACAATAATAACAAAAATTTTTGTTTACTTTTAACAAAAACTATCTTTTGTAATAATGTAGTTATTTTTATTTTGCTCTTTTCTAATTTAACAATGTATTTGGAATAAAAAACATTTTTATTATATTACAAAAATATAATATTTTTATTATAACACCTGTTTGTTATATACTTTAAATTTAATTATTATTATTATTTATAAATTGCATAAATTATCTTTAAGTTGAAAAATTTAATACAAATATTTAATTAATCATCTTTGAGGTTGTTTATTTTTGGTTATCAAAATAAAAAAACACCTCGTCATATTATAACATATGTAATTAATGTACAAAGAACAAAAAAAGACATTAAAAATACTTAAATTAATGTATACACAAAGCTAATCATTATCTTTTACTTAGTATTTATATGATTTTATCATCATTTTATATAATGCTTCTGTCTCTTTCTTCCTTATTGCTATCTTATGATAGCTATCCATGGCAAAAAAGAAAAGAAGTTTAAAGAAAGAAATAAATTGGTGGTTACAGCAAAAGACACATAAATAAAATACGAAAAAATAAAAATACCTAATATTAATGCCAATTATATATTAAAACAATAGTAACTTAGTAAAAATTACTAGTAATTTACTCTTTTAGAAATGTCGAAACATCTTTTTATTTTGCTAAAATATCATTTTTAGACAATGTTTTTTTAACAGCACTTTAATTCTAAATAAAAAATACAGCAAAAAGCATGATTTTTTTCGAAGTCAAGAAATAATAAATAACTACTTTAATTAATTAATGGTATCATATATCAATGTACCATCATCTTTATACGAAATACTTCTAATCATTTTACCAGTGTTTTCGTCAAATTGGCGTATAGAAGCAACATTCGAATTAGCATAATAGATAACATGACTAATACATTTACCGTTAACAGAATAATGTTTAACGCAGGAAATATGATAAAAATCTTGGTTAGTTTTAGTATAAAAAATTTCTTTTACGATTGATTTTGTATGAGAATTCCAAAATGTTTCTTTTTTACAGGAATCATCATCATGAAAACTAACAATTCCATTTTTAATATCTAAATTATAATCACTATTAACAGAACTAGAAGAAGGAGCAGAAATAGTAGATACACTAGAAGATACACTAATATCAGAAATTTTTTTACGCAACAAATGATTTTCTTTATTAATTCTAATCATAGCGTCATCAAGATACTTATAACTCACTGACAAAGCTTCAATAGCAAAAAAAACAAATATCATAATAAAAAAAATTATAATAAAAAAATAAAATTTAATAATTTTCATTAAAAATAATCTCCTTTATATATAAAACTATTCGCTGCTGGCAAAATAAAATTAACTAAATATGCAGATAAAAATTCATATATATCTAATTTTTAATTTATACAAAAACCATAATATTTTTTTATTATTTATCAAAGCAATAAATTTATTGTAACAATAACTTGCTACATACTTTAATTTATTGGTATACTAAGATTATATAAAAATCATTGAGAAATTAAAAATTAATTAAATGTTTTTTAAAAGAGCTAACATTTTATGTTTATATATTTCTACATCTGGTTGATCAAAAGGATTAATGTCTAAAAGCAAAGCAGAAACGGCACAAGCTTTTTGAAAAAAATAACATAAATATCCAAAATGATATTCATTTAATCTATCAATAATAATTTCAATATTAGGGACATTTCCTGATATATGTGATTGCTTTGTAGCTTGAAGAATTTTTTGATTAATCTGTGAAAAAGATTTACCTGCAAGATAGTTTAGCTTATCTAGGTCGTAAGTCATTTCAGGAATAATACAATCATTTTTAAGAGAAGTCACATTTAACACTGTTTCAAAGATAATTTTAGAGCCTCCTTGGATAAATTGTCCTAATGAATGAAGATCTGTCGAATTATTAACAGAACTTACAAAAAGACCAATATCAGATTTACCTTCTGATTCTGCAAACAATTGTTTCCACCATTCTGAAAAGGCCATTAATTCAGGATCATAACAAACCAATAGCTCGATTTGTTTACTCATTTTTTTATAAAGCAAATATCTAGCTACAGCATATTTATAAGCTGAATTAAAACAAAGATTTTCTACAGAAGTATCAATATAGGCTTGATACGCTCCTTTTAAAATATTATCAACATTCAAATTAGCAAATATAAAAGGCAACATACCTACAACAGTTAAAACACTAAATCTGCCGCCAATTGATGCTGGAATAATAAATGTTTCGTAATTTTCTCTCAAAGCTATATCCAATAAAATATTTTTTGGTTGACTACCTGTAGTTACAAAAATATATTCACAAGCCTTTTGAACACCGTATTTTGTTTCAATTTCTTTTTTTAAAACTCGAAAAGATAAAGCTGGTTCTAAAGTATTACCTGATTTAGAAATAACATTAAGAGCCCATTTTTTATCTTTTAAATATTTAATTAAATTTGATAAATAATTTCCTGAAACTTGTTGTCCTGCAAAAATAATTTCTGGGGTTGGTTTTCTAAAAAAAGTTTGCGTAAATTCTATTCCTGCTCTAGATCCTATATAAGATCCTCCAATGCCGATAATCACTAAAGCATCTAAATCTTTATATTTTCTTTTTAAGGTTTTGATTCTATTAATTACATTTTTATCATAATTAGAAGGTAATCTTAACCATCCTAAATCCTTATTTTGTAATAATAGATTATGATGTAATTGAAAATGGATATTTTTTATTTTAGGTGTAATTAACTTAACTTCTTGGCCCCAATCCAAAAAAAGATTAAGATCATTGATATTTAACTTGAAACTCATTTCATTTCTCTCCACAAAGATATTTGTAAATCTGAAATATCCAGAATAAAAAAATAACAGACAATCAAAATGAAATATATATCTCAAACATGAGCGCCTTTTATTGTCTTAGAACAAACCTTTGATTTTATAGTAATTTAAGAACAACGATATTTTTTCCAAATAAAAGTTTTATTTTATTAATATGATTTAAAACCAATTTTTTACTTCCTTAACGAGAAAAATCTTCATCATTAACTTAACTTAGTGAAGTATTAATACAATTTTTACGCAAAAAAAGAATAAATATAATAATAATGATGAAAAAAATAATAGTATTACTTGCAAAAGTACTTAAACCAAATTGTCTATATGAATTAATATTCAAAAAAGCAAACTTATGAAAAAACCATAAAAAAAATATTCTTATTATAATTCTTAAAATATTTATACATAACACAATGTTGGCATTTTTGCGATAGGCCACCATATAAACCATAATCATAGAAGTCCAAACAGAAGTAAACAAAGAAATTTGTTCCCAAAATAGAATTTCTTTAAACTTAAATATCGTTGCCATATCAAAGTTAATATTAGGTTTAATTTTTTTTAGCAAAATAGTACCAAAGTAATAATTAGTTAGAATACCTAAAATACCTATAATAAAAGTAATTATTAAAACATGTTGGAATATTTTAAAAGTTCTTTTGTTATTTTGTGAATCAGCGTTTTGAGAAACCATTTTTGTTTGAGCATCTTCTAAAGATTGAGCAATAACATAAAAAATACCATTAATCACTGAAGATAAACCTGCAATAGCCACTAAATCAGAACCATACCAATCACTAGAACAATCCAAAATAATTTTTTTACCAACTTGATAAGTAGTTTTGCCAATCATTAAGATACAAGATAACTTTAACATTTCTTTAATGATTTTTTTGGGAAATAATAATTTATGTAATTGTAACCGAAAGTCGTTTTTAGGGTGTAACATAAAATAAAAAGCTAAGATAGTAATAAATAAATTGGAAAATAAGTCTGCATATGATAAATGTACAACTGTTATTTCATCTCTATAAACTTTCTTATACGCAAAAGAAAGGCATATTCTGCAAATAATATTTAAAATATTTAAAATTAAAACAAATCGAGATCTATTTTTAGCTATCTCTAATCCTAAAAAAACTGAATTAATTGTCATAGAAACAAAAGTTAATAGTAAAATATTGTAATAAATAAAACCGTTATCAGAATGAAAAGTTTTTTTGTAAAAAATATTTCCTAAATCAGATGGTAATTGAGCACCTAAATAAAAAATAACAAAGATAACACAAGAAATAATAACAGATAATAAAAAAGCTAAAGTAGCATATTGTTGCGCTATTTCTTTTTTTGTTTTTTGATATTCTCGCGCAACTAAAACTAAACTAGCTCCGCCTAAACTAACAGCAATACTACTAAGTATTCCTTTAATTTGTTTCATATAAACTACTAATGCATCTAATTTTAAAGTGCTTTTAGAATTACTAATAATATAAAAATCCACAATAGTTATTATATGTTGAAATAATAAATATATAGCAATGGGAAAAGCCAGAAACATTAAATTTTTAAAAATTGTTTTTGAATTATAATCATATTGATTTTCGTTTGAATTAGGAGTTTTTGTTCGCACAGCATCTACAATCATAAAATATTTAACCTTTACCATATTAAAATTATGAAAAAAATACGATATAAAGAAATAAAAATAAAGCATTGTAATAAAAAAGAAAATAAAAAGAAAAGAAAGTTTTCTCTCTTAAGATAAATAATTTAATAATTGAAATAATTCATTAGGAGTAGAAGAAAAATTAAAAACACTTTCAAAACTAGTATAATTTAATTTTAACCCATGAACCCCAATAGCACAGTTAAAAATATTTTGTTCCAATAAATTAACGGCATAATTGCCCATTTTAGAAGCTAAAATTAAATCTTCAGCGGTAGGAGTACCTCCTCTTTGTAAATGTCCTAGAATTTGAGCTCTACTTTCAAATCCACTATATTTTTCTATTTCTTGAGCTAATTGATATACGTTAAAAATATGTTCGGTAATAACTATGATCAGATGCCTTTTATTAGTATTATAAAAATACTTGATTTTATCTAATAATCTTTGTTTATCCAAAATATTTTCATGAGTAATAATAAGATCTGCTCCTGTAGCGATTCCTCCATATAAAGCTAAATCGCCTGTATATTTCCCCATAACTTCAATAATACTACACCTATTGTGAGAAATAGATGTATCACGTAATTTTTCAATAGCAAGCACTATATTATTTAGAGCAGTACTGAATCCGATAGTAAAATCAGTATCTTTAATGTCATTGTCAATAGTAGCAGGAATACCAATGCATTGAATACCTAATTTAGTTAATTCTATGGCTCCGCGATAAGACCCATCCCCTCCAATAATAATGATTTTTGTGATGTTCATTTTTTTCAAATTATCAACGCATATTTGACGAATATTTTCGTCTTCTTTAAACACTACAAAACGAGAAGTTCCTAGTAATGTACCAGACAAATTCATAACACGTTCAAAATGTTTTTGGGTTAAAAGTTCTATTTGATTACGATACAATCCTAAATAACCATCTTTAATACCATAAACAGTAAAACCTTTGTTAAAAGCAGTTAAAAAAACAGCTCTAATAGCAGCATTCATACCAGGAGCATCTCCGCCTGAAGTTAAAATAGCTATATTATTAGCTTCTTTTTTTTTATTTTTCATTTTTTTAAAACATACAATCCTTTTTGTAATGTACTTATATTTGTTAAGCTTGATTTGCTGATCTAAACAAAATTAACTTATTTTTAATAGCTTTTTTAATAGATAAAAAACCTGAATTTAATAATTTTCTCGGATTAAAACCATTATCAACTAAATCTTTCTTTGCCTCAATATATCTACGAATGGCTTGGGCAAAAGTTATTTGGAATTCAGTATTGATATTAATTTTAACAATTCCTAAATTAATAGCTTTGTGGATCATATCATCTGGCACACCAGAACCACCATGAAGAACAAAAGGGATTTTATAATCAATTTTTTCTCTAATTTTAATTAAAATATCTAAATCTAATCCCAACCATTGATCAGGATATCTACCATGCATATTACCAATATTAACAGCCAACATATCAACCCCTAAATCTATAAATTGTTGGCATTCATTAAGGTTATATCTTTTTTTAGGAGGATTAACTACATCTGAGCTTGAATATATTTCGCTAGTTTCTGTTTCTATTAAAATTTTTTTATTACGACACAATTGAATAATTTTGCATATTTTAGCCGCATTCAAAGATAAACTAAAATGATTTTGGTCTAGCATAACAGAATTGAAACCTGCTTCAATTGCTTTTTCGACGCTTTGCTCAGACCCATGATCTAAATGCAAAATAACAGGAACAGTAATATTGTAAAAACAATCTAGTTCTTTAACTAAAGCGAATACAGTTTTAAACCCACCCATATATTGCGCAGCTGTTTCAGAAACGCCCAAAATAATCGGAGAACACAATTCCTGAGCTGTTTCTAAAGCAGCTTTAACCCATTCTAAATTATTAATATTAACTTGAATTATAGCATAATTTTGGCGATAAGCTTTTAAAATAATTTCTTTATTAGAACTTAACATAAAAAAATCCTTTCTCAGAATAAAACCTTTTTATATCGATTATATTTTTGCTATATCGTTGAAATATATTTTTTTATACTATGCTTTTGCTTTTTTTCTTTTCTAAATCTGCAAAATTATAAAATAAAGTAGTTTTTTTAATCAAATTTATAATCTTATTCGCTTTAATCTTACTATTAATATCTTGATTAAATTGTAAAAAATTTAATAATTCCGTAAAATCAAGATTACTACTAAAAAAAACAGGCAATTGATGCTCATAACGATAATATAACAAAGGAAGTAAAATGTCATCTCTAAAAAAAGGAGTCATATTTTCAGATCCTAAATCATCTAATAATAAACAAGAAATTGTTTTTAAATAATTTAATTTATTTTCTAATATATCATTAGACCAAATAGTTTTTAATTGTCTAGCTAAATCAGGCATAAAAATAAATAAAAAAGGGATATTATTTTGCATTAATATTTTAGAAAAAATTTTTAAAATAAAAGTCTTACCAGTATTAAAGGGGCCATATAAATAAAAACCTTTATTGGTTTTATTCCATGTTTGAACTATAATTTGAATTTGTTTGAAAACTTGAGTCTGTATTTTATTTTGCGGTGTAAATTTTTCTATTTCAATAAGATTGAATTCTAACGCTTGATTAAATAAAATATTTTTGCTGGCTAAATTATTTTGCAAATTAATTTGCTTTGTTTTTTGAGTTTCTTGCCAAATTACATGAACATAAGGATTGTGTTTTAAAATTAGCTTGTAACCAAAAGGATTTTCTTTATCTTTATTTTGTAAATAATTATAAACCATAATAACATCTTTATCATCTATTATCAAATTTTTAGTTTCTGGATGCTTAGAAATATCATTTTTCATTTTTTGAAAATATTTTTCTTTCGAAATTGACATAAAACGTACCTTATTTGTTTCAATGAACTAAAATAATTTTAATTAGTACAAAAAAATACACTCTAACAAATGCATTTTTTATTTTTTCACACGATTTGTAAAACTTGCTTATTCATTAACAAAAACTTTTTTCAAAATCATCTAACCATTTAGGGCTATTTTTAACATTTTTTTTATATTTGCGCGCTTTATATTCTAATTCTTCTATTAAGTAATTATAGGCGTTTTCTGCAGAAACAATGCCTCGTTTTAACCATGATCTTAAAATAGTTTCGCAATAATTATAAGAAATTTCAAAATAATTTTCATGAGCTTTCTTTTTACATATATACATTAATAAGGAGTTGATAACTCCTATATCTACATTATTTTTATGTATAAGGACAAAAAGGTCATCATATACACGTTTGTTAATGAAAATATTTTTTCCAAAATTTTTAATAATATTCATAGGATGAGATTTCTTTAAACAAAGAATCATCTTATTTTGGTCATCAGATATATTACTTGTGTTAATTACTTTCACGTAAGTTTTTTTTTCATCATATTTAGACATTAAGACATTTCTTAATATATTTAAATCTACGTCATTCCCATAATTATTACGAAAAACATTTTGATACAATAAAGCCATTTGTTGCGGAGTAATCATATAAGCAAATCCTAACTTAGTTATATAATCTATGTTTTGTAACTTTGATAATAAAAAAGGTTTTTTAAATCTTTCTGGCAAACAATGCAAAAAAACTTCATAATCAAAATATTTTTGCAAAACAGTTAATTGATTGCTTTTTTCAACACTATCATTGACATTTTTCTGGGTTCTTAATGCTAAAAATTCTTGAGTGTTGATTTTCTCTAAATGATAAATATCTACAAATGTTTTGCTAATATTTTGAAAGTCTTCCGGTACAGATTTCTGTTTTAAAACAAATAACTTTTCTAAAACAAAATAATATTCTCCCAACTCACTAAACAAAAATTGGCTAAATAACGGATCTTGAAAAAATAAAGTAGAATTCAAAGGATTACGAATAACGTAAATTCTATCTCCTTTTGAGTCTTGATAAGTATCTAGTAATTTGACAGCTTCCAGTTTATCTTTGCATTTTGTAAACACATTATTATCTATATTTAATAAATCAAACAAAAATTGATGGGTTAAATTATATTCGTTAAATTGATTTCGCCCTAAAAAATAAAGAGTATAATAAAGACCTACAGCTTCTGCCCCTATTAAAGGTTGATATAATAAAGTCAAAGCTTTTTGTTCTTCTGGAAATAAAACACTGTTATTTTGCAATAGAAATTTTTTTGAATTACACACACACGAACCTCTTTGCTTAATATAAATATAAAAATATTTTAATATAAAACTATTAAATTTAATTATTCTTTTGAATTATACTTTTGGCAAAAAGAACAAAAATAAGAACTACGTCCATCTATGTTAATTTTTTTTATTTCCTGTTGACAAAAACAACAATTTTCTTTTTTTTTGTTATAAACTAAAAGTTTTTTTTGAAACAACCCTTTGATCCCCAAAGATTCAAAAGTATTAACTGTAGTCCCTCCTAAAGAGATAGATTCAGTTAAAATTGCTTGAGCTTTTTTTAACAACAATTCGACTTGTTTTAAAGTTAAATGACAAGCAGGAGTCTCTGGATGAATTTTAGATAAAAATAAAACTTCACTAGCATAAATATTGCCGATACCTGAAATAAACTTTTGGTTTAAGAGAACTTTTTTAATCATAACATTAGTTTTTTGCAATCTTTGATAAAAATCTTTGGCTAATATTAAAAAAGGATCTAAAGCTAATTGGTCTAACTTACTTTCAGACAAATAGTTATGTTTATTATACAATAAAAAGCGCCCAAATTTGCGAAAATCATAGTATCTAAAAACAGTATCATTATCCAAAAATAATCGAAAATGTTCATGTCTATCTACAGTTGTACAAGCATCCACGTGTTCAATATTTATTTTACCTTCCATTCTTAAATGGCCAACTAAAACCAAATTATCACTTAAAAAAAAAACTAAATATTTACCTTTGCGATATATATCTAAAAAAATTTTGTTTAAAATTTTTTCAAAAATAATTCTTTGTCCGATTATAGATTCATAAAAAATACTTATGTTTGTAACAACACGATTTATCATTTTGGATTTTAAAGCTCTTACAACAACTTCTACTTCTGGTAATTCTGGCATATTTTTTACACCTTTCATTAAACACTAAACAAAACAATAAAGTTTAAATTAATAATTGATGATTTGAAATGTTCAAAATAACTTAATTATTTCAACTTATAAATATTTCTACAATAAATTAATTTTATTCTTAATCAAAAAAACTAAATTGTCATTTAGCTCAAAAAATAAATGTATCTTATATGTTTCGAATATTATTTAGTTTTTGCTAAAAACATAATCAAGAATATAATATAATATTTTACTGAAATATGTAAAAAATAATTTATGTATGCAAAATAAGCAAAAACAAATTAAATTTTAAAGTTTAGTTTTAATTGGTTTTATCACTTAAATGTTTAAATTTATAAACTATTAGCAAATAGTTTTCATTTTTTAAACTATTATCTGGAGAGAATTGAGTTAATTTACCATAAATAATGTTAATCATTTGGCCTGGTTGTAAAAAAAATTCTGGATTATCATTATCTATATGATCAAATATCAAAAATAATTTTTTAAAAAAATAATTCTTATCCTTGATAGAAATTTCTATGTCATGAGAAAACCATTCTCTTTGAACCTGGTTACATTGTTTTAAATATCTAACTTGGACTACCGCTTTGATATTATGAACTAAAAATTCATCTTGAACACTATCATTTTTATTCGTGATTAAATTCATTTTAAACAACTCCTTTATAAATTTGATAAAATAGCATTAAATAGTTAAAATAATGGGTAAAATCAAAGGATTACGTAAAGTAGATTCATAAATTTGTGGCGTAATAAAATCAACTATAACTTTTTTCAAATAACTTTTGTTTATTGTATCCGATCTTAGTAATTTTTGTAACATTTTTTTTACATCAGAAGATATTTGTGTGATTAACTCTTGATTGCCTTTCATGTAAATAAAACCTCGGGACACTATCATTGGATAGTTAACAATTTTTTTCTTTTTAGTATCAATGCTCACAATAATAGATAATAACCCTTCTTCGTTCAGAATTTTTCTTTCTTTTAAAATAATGCTACCTAAATCTTCCATACCTGAATCATCAATATAAATATTATCATAAGGAATTTTGCCAATTAGTTGTGTTTTATTACGACTAATACCTAATAAATCTCCATTATCTAAAACAAAAATATTCTCTGGCAGTAAACCACATTCAATGGCTAACTTCTTGTGAGCCATTAACATAACATATTCTCCATGAACTGGAATAAAATATTTAGGTTTAACTAAATTTAACATTAATTTTAAATCATTTTGGCTAGCATGTCCTGAAGCATGCGTATCAACTAAAAAACCGTGAATAATAACATTAACATCCATTTTATATAAGAGGTCTAATATTTTATTAACACTATCTTGGTTACCAGGAATAGGAGAAGAAGAAAAAATTACCGTATCTTTGCTATTAAGTTTTATTTGTCTATGGATACCATGAGCCATACGACTAAGAGCAGCTAATGGTTCACCTTGTGATCCAGTACAAAGTAAAGTGATATCATCATATTTATCAATATTATTCCCATTTACTAAAAATTCTTTAGGTACTTTCAGATAACCATTTTTCAAGCCTGTATCAATTGCTTTTTCCATACTTCTTCCAAAAACAGCTACTTTTCTATTAGTACGCACACTTGCTTCAATAATTTGTTTAATACGATAAAAATTCGATGCAAAAGTAACAATAATAATTCTATTTTTGATTTTATAAAAAAGTTTATTAATAGTAGAACCAATTTTATACTCAGATTCTATTAATCCTTGTTGTTGGGCGTTAGTAGAATCTGATAATAAACATAAAACTCCCTCTTTGCCTAAATCAGACAATTTTGAATACTCTGCTAAGGGCCCTTCAGGAGTGTGATCGATTTTAAAATCTCCTGTATAAAAAAGAATATTCTGATGATATCTAAACACAACTCCAAAAGTATCAGGAATAGAATGATTAAGTCGCACAAAGGAAATTTTTACATCATCAAATACCAATTCAGAATCATAAAAATATTTTTCTATAATACTAAAATACTTATGCAGTTTATGTTCTGTTAACTTAAATTCTATTAAATCGTAAGCAATTCCAGACACAAAAATTCGGGGAATTTTAACTCTTTTTAATAAATAAGGAATACTACCAATATGATCTTCATGACCGTGAGTAATTAAAAGGCATACAATTTTATGTTCATTTTTGATTAAATAATCATAGCTAGGGAATAATGTAATTCACTCCTAAAAAAGAATCATCTGAAAAAGACATCCCTGAGTCCATAATAAAAATTTTCTCTTTAATTTCAAAAATATACATATTTTTGCCAACTTCGCCTAATCCTCCTAACGCACAAAACAATATATCAAAATCTCTACGAGGTGAAAGTGTTATCTTATTATTAAGAGTTTCCATTTTATATTTTTATTTAACCTTTTCTTTCTTGTTGATTTGGCTTATCTCCTGTTATAAAACATGTTTTAACGTATAACTGAAATTAAAACAGGAATAATTACAGGTTTTTTTTTAGTTTCTTTAAAAACAAATTTGGATAATTCTTCTCTTAGATTATTTTTAAAATCGCTCCATTTAATTTGTCTATTATTATTTAGAAAATTTTTACTAATCTCTACAAATAAATCTTTTATTTCCATCAACAAAGAATCAATTTTGATTTTACTTAAAAAACCTTTGCTAATTAATTCGATGTTACCTATAATTTTTCTTAATCTCATATCTAGATTGCAAACTACAATAATAATACCGTCATTAGCCAAAAGCTCACGATCTTTTAAAATAAAATCATTACCATCTAAAACAGGAGTACCATCGATTAAAATATCTCCTAAATTTTTAAAAAATTTTTTTTTAATTAATGGTTTATTTTTGCCATCATAAGACCAAATATCTCCGTTTTCTAGTAAAAAAATTTTATTCACAGGATAATTAAAATTCTGAGCAATCTTTTTCACTTGATACTGATGTCTATATTCTCCCATAACCGGAATTATAAAAGTAGGATTTAATAAATTTAGCATTAATCTGAAATTATCTTCATAATTATAAGAAAATGTTTGCAATAAATCTTTCACCAAAACATCTACCATAAAACCATTCCGCGCTAACATATCTATAGTTTTATTTTGTATTTTATCAATACCTGCAAAATCAATAGAAAACAATAGAATTTTATCCAGCTTATTTAATCTCATCAAACGATCCGTCTGTTTACACATTCTTTGCAATCTATAAAAAGGTTCAAAACGTTTACCAACTACTATAACAACCAGATTCTGATATTTTAAATAATCACTGGCTTTTTTCAGATTAACTAAAAAATTATCTGGAATTCTAAGATATTTTTGTTGTAATGCTATATCAATAATTTTTTCGCTTTTTCTTCCTAAAATAACAATTTTTAAATTTGCTTCTACAGCCAAATCTATAACCATTTGTATTTTTAACAAATCAGGAATTAAAAAAGAAATAATAATATTTTTCTCTATACTAGCAAAATAACTGCTTAGATCATACTCTAAAATATCTTCTTTTTTCAAAGTAGTGATATTTAAAACACCTTGCGAAGCTGGTAATAAAGCTAAAACTTTTTTTTGAGACAATTCAGCTAAATATTTAAAATTCGTTTGAAAAGACTTATTTTTTGATTGCAATAAATTCATTGCACTCATATAAAGAATTATTCCTTTAACTGTCTCAAAAGCAATCCCAAAGACTCCTGGTAAAAAATGAGATATGCTAAAAAAATGAATTTTAATATCATCTAATTTTATCTGTGTTTGGTCATGGACCACTTGAAATATTACTTTATTATCATCGATGTTTTTTTGTTTTAAATAGTGTTTTAAAACTTCTATGGTGAAATTAGCAGCATAAACAGGCACATTTAAGTATTCAATAACATAAGATAAAGCACCAGAATGAGTGTCTAAAGACGAAGTAATAAAAATACCTTTAATTTTATCTTTAATAAATTCTAATTTACTATAGTAAGGAATAATAGCATCTATACCATTCATTATAAGACTGGGATATTTCAAACCTGCATCTAAAACAAAATAAGAAGATTGAATCTTTAATAGATAAAAGTTTTTTCCATTTTCCCCCATGCCTCCTAAGGCAAAAAAACTTATTTCTTGCATTTTATATAATATAAACTCCTTAAAAAGATTGGATAAAATTTAATAATGTAATTTTAGTAATAATGAATAAATAAAATATTTATTTCAGAATATACTAAATGTTTCTTATATAATTAGAATTGTGAAAATATTTTTTTACCACCCACATATTTACATTGTTATGAATATCAAAAACTAACTCATTATAAAAGAAAGCGACAATTCTGTGTATGGTTTATTTTCTTAAAATTGATAGAACCAATAATAAAACAATAAGAAAAAATAATTTAGGTTCTAGCTTAGAAAAAGATATTAACTTAACTAATATTTTCTATAGAGAGCAAAAAATAGCATTCATCCACAAAAATGAAATCCCTATTCAAGTTGTAAAAGTTGAATATCCAAATCGTCAAAAAGCTAAAATTGTTGAGGCTTATTATAAATTTAAATCTTTACCTGATTACCAAGGTATTTACAAAGGTAAATATTTATCATTTGATGTCAAAGAAACAAATAATCCAAAATATTTCAACTTGTCCAATATTCCTCAACACCAGATATACAATTTACAAGAAGTACAAAAACTGAAAGGTATATCTTTTTTTATTATTAATTTCAAAACTAAAAATAAATATTTCTATTTACCAATTAATTATTTAACTGATTTTTTAAATAATTCATCAAAAAAAAGCATAAGTTATGACATTTTTGAACAAAACTTTTTTATGATTCCGTTTCGTTACAATCCTAGATTAGATTATTTAAAAATCGTAGATAAATTTATCCAAAAAGACTAATCACTAGATAAGAATTTTTGATTTAGTTACAAATTTGTAAATTTAATTTAAAAATAAAGTTTCTATATTATCTTTTAAAATAGGATTTATAAAAAATAAAATAAATCCAATTAATAAGTTATTAATAATAACAGATAATAAATAGTATAAAAAAATAATCATATAAATAGACGAAGAAAACCAAGGAACCCATAAAATATTTCTAAAATCATCTAACATTGGGTTATGAGATAAAAGCGAAAGACAATAGGTAAAACAAGCATAAGAACAAATTTGCATGATAGTAATTAATGACAAGCTTAAAATAAGAGATTTATAATCTGTTAAATTTTTTAAATTTTCCTGATAAAAAAGACCTGAAAGAGAACAAAAAATATAAGGTATTACAAACATAAATAATAAAAGTAAAATTTGCAAAAAAAACGACTGATCGCTTTTAACATTTAAAAAAAAACTCATTTTATGATAATCTATTAAAAATTCTAAACTTATGTGAATTAAAATATAGAAAAAATTCGCAAAAAAACTAAATTTGAAACCAAACAAAAATCCTATTAAAATAATAGGTAATAACTCTAATTTTAATAAAGAAGTGTGACAATCAATAGATAAAAATTTAACAAAAAAAAATTCAATTACAAGCGAAATAGTTAATAGCCAAGAAATAACCGTAATTTTTCTCAACAAAAATTTTTTCATCCTTATTTTTTCTATATTCCTTCCTTATATTATAATATATTTTTTATATTTATTAATTTATAAATAAAAATAAAAACATCATAAATATTATTCTAAATATAAATTAATTTATGAATGTAAAATACCTTTCTTGAATAAAAATAAAAAATCTTCATTACAAGCATTCAAAATATAATCTTGAATATTAATAACCCTCAAAATTTTTTTTAAACTTTCGCTTGTATAGGGAATATTTACGAAATAATTTGTAAATTCAGATAAATTATCTTCCTTGCCAAAAAAATCTCCTGCTAGTAAAAGTTTTTGAATTTTACCATTTTCTAATGATAATGATAATTCGATATCGCCCCAAGGAAAACGATGTTTTAAAATTTTGGAATAAGGAGGATGTTTGAAATATAACCATTCTTTAGAAGAATATTCTTGAGAAATTTGCTTTATTCGTTCTATTTCTTCTTTGCTTAACAAATATTCTCTTGTTGTTAAATATTTTTCTAAATGATGGATCAGTTCTTCTTGTGTCATTTCATTGAGATAATCCTTTAAATTAGCAACACGAGAAACTACACTGTTAATTCCTTTCGAGATTAGTTTTTCATTATTAGGCGTAATGCAACGAATCATAATCTCAATATCACAATTATAAAGCAAAGTTCCATGTATGATAACACCATTTTTATTTTGCAAAAATGCACTACCTGAAACTTTTTTGCCCTCTAATAACATATCATTGCGCCCACTAAAATATAAATTAACACCTAAACATTGAAAAGCTTTAATAATTTGTTTTAAATATTGTTTAAAATGAAAATTAGGATCTTTTTTTTTAGCAATAATACTAAAAATGGGTGTATTGATGTCATTATAGACACAACCTCCCCCTGTAGGACGTCTAAAAAAATCAATTTTATTTTTTTTTACAAAATCCAAATTAATTTCATTTTCAATAATTTGATTTCGGCCCAAAACAATACCTTTCATTTGCCATAAAAAAAAATAAACCTCGTTATCATGTTTCACAACATTATTTAAAATATAACGCTCTAACCCATAATAAAAATAAGGTTTTAAATTGCTTAATTTGGAATATTTTATTAAGATCATAAATTGTTTTTTTATTCCTCAACCTTAAATCTTTGACACTTTGATGCTATTCTGTATTTATATTAACACAAATAAACTATTTTGTTTAATTAATCTACTTTAATAATATTTATTTCAAACGTATTCAATAAAAATAGAAAAGATAAAAAATTGAAAATATTTAAAACCAATAAATTAAAGTAAAAAAACCATCATTCTTAACGTAAAAAATGATGGTAATGATCAAAATTAAAAAAACCAAGATCTATTTTTTTTTTGTTTTTTTTCTAATTGATCTAATTCTTCAAGTTTTTTAAAAGCACTTTTTTGTTCTTGCGAAAGAGTATCAGGTGTACGCACTTTGACTACAACATAATGATCGCCCAAACGAGAAGAAGAATTTAAATAAGGAATCCCTTTATTTTTTAGTCTGAATTTAGTATCAGTTTGTGTTCCACCAGGAATCTTTAATTCTACTTCGCCATGGATAGTGTTAACATTAACAATAGTGCCTAAAGCAGCTTGGTAAAAATTAATAAATACAGCGGAAATAACATCATTACCTTCTCTTTTAAAGACAGTATGTGGTTTAATGTGAATTTCTACATATAAGTCGCCGTTAACTGATCCTTGATATCCACTATGACCTTGTTGAGAAGACTTTAAAGTCATTCCATTTTCAACTCCTGCTGGTATTTTTAAAGTAATTTGTTTTGTATTTTTTATTCTTTTTTTTCCTTGACAAAAAGAACACTGATTTATAATAATTCTTTTTTTCCCACGACATTGAGGGCAAACTTGCTGAGTAGATATATCTCCTAAAAAAAATCTCTGTGAAATAGCAACATATCCTAGACCATTACAATAAGAACAAATTTTAATATCTTCTTTGCTTTTAGCTCCTGTGCCACCGCAATAACTACAATCTTCTTGAATATCAAATTTAATTTTTTTTTCAGTTCCTAAAGCTGCTTCCATAAAATCAATTATTATTTTAATATGTTTGTCTTCCCCTGAACCAGTTTTATTTCTATTACTAGTTTTAGAACCAAAAAAACTTGAGAAAATATCAAAATCAAATGAACTATTATTAAAATCTTGAAACCCACTAAAATTTTCATTAAATCCAGAAAAACTATGTCCTGGATTATCATATTGAGCTTTTTTGCCAGGATCACTTAGAACACGATAAGCTTCTTGAATCTCTTTAAATTTTTCATCAGCATTAGGCTCTTTAGAAACATCAGGATGATATTTTTTAGCAAGTCTTCTATAAGCTTTTTTAATATCGTCTTCATTTGCATTTCTAGATAAGCCTAAAATGTTATAATAATCTTTTTTCAAAATAAAACTCCTAATTAAAATTGAAATAGCGAATTAATAAAGAAACCAAAAAAAGAACTTATTATCTTTTTTTGGTTTAGTCGAATGATTTAAATTTTGATACTTTATTTATTTTTTTCTTCAAATTCTGCGTCAACTACTTTATCATCACCATTAGATTGTTGTTGTTCATTCGTTTGAGAATTAGAATTACTTGATTTTTCTTTTTCTTGTGCTTTTTGATAAGCCTTAATAGCTAGTTGTTGAGACGATTTTTCTAAAACATTTACCTTTTCTTTAATCAAATTAAAATCATCACCTTTTAAAGCTTGCTCTAAATCTTTAATATTTGTTTCGATGTTGTTTTTATCATTAACATTTACTTCGTCTTTAAGAGAATCTAAAGTTTTTCTAGTTTGAGCAATAAGAGTATCAGCATCATTACGAATAACAATTTGTTCTTTTTTTACTTTATCAGCTTCAGCATTTTCTTCAGCTTCTTTAATCATTTTCTTAATTTCCTCTTCACTCAAACCACTTCCACCTGAAATAGTAATACTTTGTTCTTTATTAGTTCCTAAATCTTTTGCTGATACAGAAACAATACCGTTAACATCAATATCAAAAGTCACCTCAATCTTTGGTATACCCTTAGGAGCATTAGGAATGCCGTCTAAACGAAAACTTCCTAAAGTTTGATTATCTTTAGCTAATGGTCTCTCACCTTGTAAAACATGAATATCGACGGAAGTTTGACCATCAACAGCAGTAGAAAAAATTTCTTTTTTATTAGTAGGGATAGTTGTATTTCTATCGATTAATTTTGTAAAAATTCCTCCCAACGTCTCAATACCTAAAGAAAGAGGAGTAACATCTAAAAGTACTACATCTTTTACTTCCCCTATTAAAATACCACCTTGTATAGCAGCTCCCATAGCTACTACTTCATCAGGATTAATGCTTTTATTAGGTTGTTTTTGCAACTCTCTCTGGACTAATTCCTGTACAGCCGGAATTCTAGTAGAACCACCTACCAAAATAACTTGGTCAATTTGGTTATATTTTAGTTTAGCATCAGATAAAGCGCTTCTTAAAGGTTTTAAACAACGTTCTACCAAGTCTTGAGTTAATTCGTTAAATTTTGCTCTTGTCAATTCGCATTCTAGATGAAGAGGAAATTTATTATCAGCACTCATGGAAATAAAAGATAAGCTTATTCGTGTTGATAAAAGACCACTTAAGTCTTTTTTAGCTTTTTCAGCAGCATCTTTTAATCTTTGATAAGCTACTTTATCTCTAGATAAATCAACACCATTTTCTTTTTTAAAGTCTTTTATCAAAAAATTCATGATCGCAGTATCAAAATCATCACCACCTAATTTATTATCACCAGCAGTAGATAAAACTTCAAAATTACCTTCTAATAAATTTAGAACAGAAACATCAAATGTTCCGCCTCCCAAATCAAAAACTAAAATATTCTGTTCTTGGGAATGGTTTTTTTCTATACCATAAGCTAAAGCAGCAGCTGTTGGTTCATTAATGATTCTTTTTACCTCTAACCCAGCAATTTTACCTGCATCTTTAGTAGCTTGTCGCTGAGCATCGTTAAAATAGGCTGGCACTGTAATAACTGCATTAACTACTTCAGCACCTAAATATTCTTCAGCTTGTTTTTTTAAATTTCTCAAAATCATAGCACTTATTTCTTGAGGAGTATATTTTTTCCCATTATAATCAACTGTATAGTTTTTATCTCCCATGTGTCTTTTAATGGAAACTACAGTATTAACATTGGTTATCATTTGTCTTTTAGCTGCATTACCAACCATAATTTCATTTTCTTTAAAAGATACAACAGAAGGAGTAGTTCTATCTCCTTCTGCGTTAGGAATAATTTTAGGATTACCATTTTCTAAAATAGCAATGCAAGAATTAGTGGTGCCTAAATCTATTCCAATAATTTTATTTGTTTTCTTCATTGTTCGTATTGCTCCATTCATTTACTTTTACTTTAGATGGCATAACAACTAAATCTTTATATAAAAAACCTTTTTGTAAAACAACAACATTAATTCCGTTTGGTTGTTGCGGATCTGAAATTTTTTCTAATGCATGATGTAATTGTGGATTGAATTTTTCTCCTAAAGATTTAATTTCTTTAACTCCGTATTGTATTAAAATATCTTTAATTTGTTGATTAATCATTTGAAATCCTAATAAAAATTGTTTTAATATCTTATCTTCATAAGGAGTTTCTAAAGTTCTTTCAAAGAGTTCTAACGGAATTAATATATCACGCACTAATTCCATAGAAGCATATTTTAATTCTATGTTTTTTTCTTTTTGTATTCTTTTGGTAAAATTGTCTAAATCGGCTTGATATCTTAATTTGGCATTAATTAATTCTTGTTTTATTTTATGTAAATCTGTTTTTAAATGAACATTTTCTTCTGCTAATTTTTGAATTTTATCACAAGAGTTCTCCTGTTCATTTTTGTGTGCTTCTGTTGATTTTACACTATCACTATGACAGTTACAACTTGTTGGTTGGTTGTAAAAATTTTTTTTTACCTCTTGTTTTTGGTTCGCAACATATTTAGTTTGGTCATTGTTGATGAATTCTTTCTGTGATGTTTCTTTTTCATGGTTAATCATTTCATCTCTTTTCAAATTATTTCGAGAAGCATCACATCCACATTTGTTTATTTTATCATCATGATTATTTTCTTCTTTGATTTGAGACTGATTATTCTTTTCATCTTTATTCATTTAAATTTTTACTCCTATTAAACATCTTATTCACTATTATAATCTATCTTTTCTATTATCTTTCATATAACTGAGATAAATGGGCAGACAAATATTCTAAAATAGGGATTATCTCCTGGTATTTCATCATTACAGGACCTAAAACTGCTATAAATCCTTTTTCACTTTTGCCATCGCCTGTATTATAAGGCGCAGAAATAATGGCAAACTTACTATATGATGTTAAACTAATTCGGTTAGCCAATTTACAAATATTTTTTTCATAATCAAAAAAAATTTGGCTCAAATTATCACTTTCTATTAATTTTAACAACTCTTTAACTGTAACTATATCATGAGAAATGAAGTTGTTAATGAAATTATAAACGCCATAAACATGAAAATTATTAGCCAAAAAACTGTAAAAAATTTCTATTAAAGGTTTAATTAAGCTTTCATGATTATAAAAATGATGAAAATACTTTTTTTGGATAATGATATTACGAGCAATTTCTATAGCTTCATATAAATATTTATCAAATAATAAACGATTAAGCAAAAATATAATTTGTCTCAAATTTTCAAAAGTAAAATTTTTATGAAAATTGAAATTAACATTTTGGCACTGAGCATTTCCATGATCCGTTATAACAACAATGGTAACTTGTTTAAAATTAACAGAAATTAAATAAATTTTGTTTAACTTATGTATTTTTAAAATATTAGGTCTAACTAGTATAACGACGTAATGGGTTAAATTGCCTAAAAGTTTTAAAACTTTTTCAATGACACTTTCCTTATTAAAGTTTTTTTGCTGAAAAAACTTTTCAAATAAAGAAATCATTTCAATGACATTATGGTTACGAGTTATTAAATTATTAAAATAAAAAACATAACCTTTCAGCGAAGGAATCCGGCCGCTAGATATATGAGGTTTTTGTAAATACCCTTTTTTTTCCAATTGAGCCATATCATGACGAATAGTAGCACTTGAGTAATTAAGATAAGGCAGACAGGACAACAACTTGGAACTAACTGGTTGGTTATGTTTTGAATAATTTTCAACAATAGCTTTTAAAATCAATCTTCTTCTATTCGAAAGCAAAATTAATAACCCCTTCGCAATCAATCAAAACGATTCCTAAAATGATCTTTATTTTGCTGTATTGTAATTTATATTAATACCTCCCTCAGCATTATAAAATATCACTACAATAAAAAGCAAAACAACTTATTAACTTTTTATCAATTTTATAATTTTTAACTAATAAATAGTTTTTGTAATTAACCAACCAACCTCCCTACTTTAACAACTACATAGTAACTTTTTTTTAATTTATTCAAAATAATTTGGCACTCAATTACAATGACTGCTAAAATTATTCTATTATTTTTTGTATTCCATGTCAAGTAGCAAATAATAACTTTTTTATTTAATTGAAAAAATAAAACTATTCAAATTACAATGGTTTTTTAGATTTGATGAATTAATCATAGTGAATTAGAATAAACTAAAACATTTATAAACAAATATATTTGATTTTGGTCATAAATTCAATAATTTAATGACTATTGTAATATATAATAATATTGGTCCAAAACAACTTCAGAAAATCATTTTGTTACAAAATCCTACACTATTCAATTTCAATATAAGAAATTCATAAAAATATTCTCGAGTTTTTATCATATTTGGTGTTTAATCTATAATTAACGTTAAAATTTCCATTAAAAGGATCATGAATAATAATATGAAGATAAATAAACTACAAAAAAAATTTTTACTTTTTATTCTTTTAATTTGGCTAATATTTAGTTTTATTTTTTATTATTTTAACTACTATAATATGTTTTATAATAAGCATCACCTAATAACTGTAAATAGTCATGTAATTAACAAACACAACTATATGACACAAACCAATAACAAAAATATCAAAAAATACCAAATTATTGATCAAATTCAAAAAAATCTTCAAAGTATCTTTGATCCTGATAAATCTAATAAAAACATAAAGCCTTATAAGTTGAAAAAACATAATTTAAAAATAGGCGATGTAGTATATGCTTTTACATTAGATACTAAAGAAAATATAAAACCATTTCAAGAAGGAATTATAAGTGAAAATTACAACAAAGATGAAGACCATTATCTAGCTATTTCAATAAAAGGGCAAAATAATAAAATTTTTTTTAATGATGAAGGAGAATTTATAGGTATTTCTTTGCCTAAAAAAGAATACGATGACGAAATAAATTATGTAATAACTTCTAACAGTATGTATAATTTTTTAGAATGTGCTCATATATTTTATAATGAAGAAAATTTTCAACAAAATAACAACCAAAATTTCGATAAATATTGGTTACCTATTCAGTTCAAAAAGAAAGATTTTAAAATTTCTTTAGACAAAGAAGGTTTATTTTTAGGTTTATTGCATAAAGAATTTATGTCAAATTGGGATACATTAAACGAATGGTTATTAAAATGTTCTATATTAATAGATTTTATTGAACAAAAAATGGTTGATACCCAAAAAAATCAATCTAATTTTATCCAAAATATATCTGATATTACTTTTGTAATTATGTTTGGCAAATACCTAGGTTCAGGTTTTATTTATAAAATAGAAAAAATAGAAAATACTAATTCATATAGATATTACCTTTTAACTAATAGGCATGTTATAGAACCAATAATTACATCGGGAGAATTAAAAACAAAAATGAGAATAGGTAACTCATATTTTTTAGTTAAAGAAGCCGAAGTATTTGCTTATATCAAAAATGAAAATGTCTATGATGATATAGGTATCATTGCATTTGAAGACCAAGACCATCAAAAATTTGCCAAAATAAGTCAAATTTTAGAATGTGTCTTCCCCAAAGAAAGAGATTATGATATTGAACAGGGCAATGAAATTTATAGTATGGGATCACAACAAATAATCAACCCTGCAGTTGATTTTATAATCCCGCAACAAACAAAAAATGAAAATAACTCTCCTAAGGAAGAAAAAACAGAAGATCAAAACTTTTTTTTAAAAGCTTTCAAACAAATAAAAAGAACGGAAATCAATTTATTAAAAAAAGGGAATATAATTAATTTTAATGAAAAAGCCATTTATTTTAATATTGAAATTGATCATGGTAATAGCGGAGGACCTGTTTTCAATCGAAAAGGACAAATAATAGGTATTAATAGAAGTACTATTGAAAATAGTTATACAACAGACAATTATTCCCAAGCTATTAATATCATGCATATAAATGATAGATTAGACGAAATAGAAACATTAATAAAAAAAAATAAAAAAATTGATTATGCGATTGAGTTTCAAGGAGATGATCATCAAAGTTACTTAAACGACAAAATCAATTCATTTAAAAAACATTTTAACGCAGAAACTATCAACCATAACTCAAATCAAAAACTAACTCTTTTCATCGATGAACTCTTTTATTTAACCCCTAAGAGGCATCACATTGAATTTCCTTTGCTGCAAAACAATAATCAACAACAAAACATGAAACTACGTATCAGTCTTGTATATAATCTTTTCCAACAACAAACATTTTTAATAAACCCAATTGATGAATATATACAAATTCATATTAAAAAGAACTTTAAAAATAAGAAAGTTATCATAGAATTTGTTAAAAAAAACAAAAATAATCAAGTTTTAGATAGTACTAATTATGAACTAGAATACAAACCAAACTCTTATTTTTTATCCTTTGAAATGTTTAACCTTGACAACTTACATACCAAAACAAATTATGACAATTTTCAAAAAATAAAAAACTCTTTGGTTATTTGGAATCAAAATGAATATATAAGCGGGAATGGGGTTATTCTTAACAAAAAAAGAACAGAGAATAATAAATTCTTATATTTAGTATTATCTACTTATCAACCTTACCACAACATTAATATATGGGATAGTATCGGAAACATAATCATGAACCAAATGCTTAATATTCAAACAAACATTATTATACCTATTGACAAAGGAAAATACAGAAAAGAAAAAGGATATTTAAAAAATTTTATTGGGGCAGATAATATACTTTTAATAGCTTTTGAATCTGCTTATGATTATCCTGTTGTAAGCGTTAAAAAAACATCAAATTTAAATATTGGTGAAAACATATATTATCTAATTAATTTTGAAAATACAAATCATTTTCCACAAATGTTTAAAAGCCAAATAAGCAGTATTAAGAAAAATTTATTTATCTTTGACTCTGTTTTTGATTTAAAGAACAAAAAAAAGCAAATTAATTTTTTTTGTTTCGATGAAGAAGGAAATTTTATAGGTATAAATGATATTATTCAAAACCATCTTACTATTCCTTCACATTTTATTAAAGCTTCTTCAATCAGCAAACACGCTCTTCAAAAACTTTTTATCCAAAGCATATTAAAAGATAATATAAACATTATTTTTTCTTTTTTGTTTTTGGCAATTATCTTTTTTATTAGTATAAGTATTTTACCAACTAAGAATAAAAATAATTTTTTCATATAAAACTTAGTTTACAATGACTTTAATAATAAAGGAGAAGTTTTTTAAATTTTATTTATTCATATAGAAGAAAATAAATAAAAGTGTTTTTGATAACTACCTAAATAAAAATTTTTGTCTTATATTCTCTCCGATAAGAAAACAAATATTAAAAAACACTTTTATCCTTTCATTTATGATTGCTATCATAATACTGCTTATGCCTTTTTAATGCATTTCACCCATAAAAAATAAGGTACCTACTATACTACCTATATCTTTTGTGCAAAAAAGCATTCGGGCACTCAATTGATAGAAATAAATAATCATAATATCTAACTTAGAATTCTCATTAACATATAAAAAAACTTATAAAACAGAATTAATAATATTCTTAATATGTTGATTTATTTGTTGAGTATTTTTATATTGATAATCTATAAAAGGTATACAAGGGTGAATAAATAACTCTACTTTTTTAAGCCGAAACCAACACTTACGATGCATTTTAGATGATCCTTTTAACGTTATAGGAAGAATATCAGCTTCACTTTTAATTGCTATCTTATAAGCTCCATCTAAAGAAGAAATTATTTGATCAGTATTTTCAGTAATAACTCCACCTTCAGGAAAAATAACTAATGCTAATTTTCGCTTAATGTTATCTATTGCTTTATTAATATTTTTAACTGTTTCTCTATTATCCCTTCTTACTATTTTAAGACAACGAAAAGCATTAAAACAAAAAGTTAAAAACCATCCATAAAAAGGATGATGATAAAATTCATCCTTAGGGCTAAAAGTAATATTACGGGGAAATACACAAGAAATCATGAAAGGATCAAAATAACTTTTGTGATTAGCATAAATAATTAATTTGTTTTTTAAAGGTATCAAATGAGAATTATAAACTACAATTTTAATCCTAAAAAATCTAATAACTAATTTAGCAATACTACAAAAAACTTTTTGCCTAAAAAAATGATTCAACGGCAAATATTTAATTATAATCATGCAAAAAAAGAATACAATAAATACCACAACCCAAGCTAGTATTACACCAATAAAAAACCCTAAAACAAACCCTATAATTTTAATAGGGAAATATAAAATAGATAATAACCAAAAAATCATTAAATTGATGACAAAAATCAAACTAAACATCTTACGTTAAACTCTTTTTCTTTCATAAGTAACAAAAATTAATTCTTCAATATTTTTTTTTTCTTTCATTATGTATTGGTTAAAATCTAAATAAGGAAAATAAATGTTGCCTTTATACCTTCTTAAAATATGTGTCAAATATAAAGTAGTAACATAAGGCAAAGATTCTTTATAAATTTGTCCTCCACCTATTACTATTATATTTTCTTTGGAATATTGATATTTTTTTAAAAAATAAATTAAATCATGAACTAAAATAATATTAGAAACATAATTATCTATAACAGAAGAAGAAGCGACATAAAATGTCTTAAAAGGGAAAGCTTTACTTTTGTAATATTTTCGTAAAGATTGATATGTTTTTAATCCTGCTAAAACATTTTGATTTAAAGTTTTTTTCTTAAAAAAAATAAGATCTTTAGGATAATGCCATGGTAATTTATCTTTATCTCCTATTAAAAAATTAGAATCTAAAGCTGCAATTAAACTAATCATACTGCTATTTTACCCCTTATTAGGGGATGAAATTTATAATCATTCAAATAAATATCTCCTGCTTTAAAATCTTCAATATTTTTAATTTCGGAGTTTAAAGTTACTTTGGGTAATTTTTTTGGGATACGTTGAACTTGCTGTTTTACTTGTGCTAGATGATTAATATAAATATGAGCATCTCCTAAACTATGAATCAATTCATACGCTTTTAGATTGGTTGTTTGGGCTATCATCATAAGAAGCAACCCATAACAACTAATATTAAAAGGTATTCCTAAAAAAACATCTGCGCTTCTTTGAAATAATTGTAAAGAAAGCCTTCTCTGACACACATAAAATTGCATTAATATATGACAAGGAGGTAAAAGCATATCTTTTATTTCCAGAGGATTCCAAGCTGAAATAATTAAACGCCTAGAACAAGGATTATCTTTGATCTCTTGAATGACTTTTTGTAATTGGTCTACTCCAGAGAAATTACGCCATTGTTTACCATAAATAGGTCCTAAATTACCGTATTCTGCGGCGAAACTCGAATCTCTTTTAATTTTATTGATAAATTCAGTTAAATTTTCTCCTTGAAAATTATTAGATTGACAATATTTTTGATAAGGCCATTCATTCCAAATATTAACGTTATTTTTAACTAAATAACTAATATTAGTATCTCCTCGAATAAACCATAACAATTCATGGATAATAGCTTTAAAATTGATTTTTTTTGTTGTTAATAAAGGGAATGTTTGAGTGAGATTAAATCGCATTTGATACCCAAAAACACTTTTAGTTGGGATCTTAGTACGATTATCGCGAATCGTGCCATTTGTGATTATATGTCTACATAAATCTAAGTATTGTTTCATATTATCTCCTCATAGTTAGTTTTTTGCCGCATTAGGTTTAGCTATAATAATATTTAATTATTGAAAAAATTTTAAATAATTAAATATTATTATTTGTTGAATATTAAAAATATCTAATAATCTAAAATAAAAAAATATTTGACACAAAATATTTATAAATGAATTCAAAATAAAACTAATGGCGGAGGAAGAGGGATTCGAACCCTCGTATCTTTTTAAGATCTACACGCTTTCCAAGCGGGCCTCTTAAACCACTTGAGTATTCCTCCTAATTATTCTTTTATATTTACAAATAAATATAAAAGAATCAGTATAAATTTAATTTTTATGGAATTACTTGGACACAATAAAAGAAAAAACATCTCTAGCGATAACTATTTCTTCATTAGTAGGCACAACTAAAACTTTAACAGATGAATCTGGAGTAGAAATAATTCTTTCTTGTGTTGAAGATGTTTCATTGATCTCTGTATCTATATAAATATGCAAAAATTTTAAAGATTTCAATACTTCCCTACGTACAAAAGAAGAATTTTCACCTACCCCCGCTGTGAATATTAAACAATCAACACCCTTTAATAAAAAATAATAACTCGCAATATAATCAACAATACGACTAATTTGTACTTCGAAAGCTAACAAAGCTCTTTCGTTATTTTGTTTTATCATTGCTTCCAAATCTCTACAATCATTAGAAATACCAGAAATACCTAATAACCCTGACTTATGAATCAAATCATTTATAACTTCTTGAGCAGTTTTTTTTTCTTTTTCAGCTATAAAAGAAATAATAACAGGATCAATATCACCACTGCGAGTCCCCATAGGAACTCCTGATATAGGGGTAATTCCCATTGAATTAGCAACAGAACAACCATTTACATCTACAGCAGTTATAGAAACGCCGTTTCCAATATGACAAATAATTAACTTAAGATCTTTTTGTTGAAACATTTGATGTACTTTTTGTACAACGAAACGACAGGAAGTACCATGAAATCCATATTTTCTAATTTTATGTTTAATGTACCATTCATAAGGAACCGCGTATAAAAAATTCTTTTGTGGAACAGTCTGATGAAAACTAGTATCAAAAACTCCTACATGCAACGCTTCAGGAAAAAAATTTTTAAATAACTTAATCCCCACAACATTAACAGGATTATGAAGAGGTGCTAAAATGCCTAATGCTTCAATTTGCATAATATTTTCATCTGTTAAAATAACTGAATTGTTAAAAATCTCTCCACCTTGAACTACCCTATGCCCTACGCCTTTAATTTCAGTTATTGCACTAATAATTTTATTTTCGATTAAAGTTTTTAACAACAATTCAACAGCATGTTTATGATTCAAAATAGACAAAACCTGTTGTTGTGTTTGATTTTTAGATCTAATTTTAAATAAAGCATTATCGTGACCAATTCGTTCAATTAAACCACTGCAAAGCACTTCTTCTTCTGGCATATTTAATATTTGAAATTTTAAAGAAGAACTCCCTGTATTCACAGACATAATTTTCATAATTATAATATTTCTCCTAAGCTTTTTTATAAATCATTGTTTTATTTGTGATTTGGTATAAATATCATTCTTTATCTGATACCAAAAAATTTTTTTGTTAGAAAAAGAAATAAAATAAAAAAACCTAATATTTTAACTAATAAGAAAAATCAAACTAATTATCTTTTTATATTTAATGAATATAAAAATTCACAAAAGTATTTATTTTTTGTTCAATAAAAAACAATAACTCTTGCAAAGTATGATTTTTCTGAATAGCGCAAATTTTAGCATACTTATTACATAAAAAACATTTTCTTGGATTAATATTTAAATTAGTTCTAATAATAGATTTGTGATGGATGTTTATTACATCCATATCTAATAATTGAAAAATAGAATTGGATTGTTCTAAATAAATTAATGTCTTTTTTATGTGTATTAATTTCAACATATTTTTTGTATTTAAAATAATATTAGAGTAAAGACCAGCATCATCACTAACGATAATAAAATCATCATTCAAACAAAATTTATTTATTTGTAAAAATTTAGATAAAATATTCACCATAATGACTTGAAAAAAAATACAATATAAAGAATTATTTTTATTTGGGCCAGGAATATTTAAATTTACAGTTAATAAACCTTTCTGATATTGTTGTAAAAGGGTTTGTTGGTATAAATACCGTTTTTCTCTTGCTTCAAGAATATGAGAGATATAGTTTTTTTCTACCATTTATGCATTAATGTATAACAAATATTCAAATATTCAATTTTATTTTTAAATCTATTAAAAAGGAACTTTATAATGAGAATTTTTCAGATTTGTAAACAACATCAATTAAAGTACCATCTCGATATTCTATTAAAGCAATTATATGATTAGTGTTATATATTATTTTCTCAGGTACACCTACAATACTGTATGCTAAATCGCGTAATTCCCTAATATCTTTTGTAGGCACTTGATTATTCTTAAAAATCTCAATTAAATCAGATCTTAAAGGATTAACAGCAATTCCTACATCAGTTACTAAAATATCCACAGTGTTCCCAGGTGTGACTACTGTTTGAACTCTGTCTACAACGGAAGAAATACGACCTCTGACCAAAGGAACAGCTACAATAGAAATTTTGCTTCCATAAGCCACGTCGCTGTGGCCGCCTGAAGCTCCTCTTAAATAACCATCAGCACCAGTAATAACATTACAATTAAAATTAACGTCTATTTCTAAAGCACTTAAGATACCATAGTCTAATTTATTTACAGCACACCCCTTAATAAAAGGATTAGCATAAAAAGAAGCTGACATTTCTAAATGATTATTATTTTCCCTTAAAGAACGAATAGCTGTTAAATCAAAAGATTGCACATCTAATAATTTATCTACTAAATTTTGTTTTAATAATTCTACTTGCGGCTGAATAATACCTCCTAAAAAAAAAGAAGCTTTTATTTTTTGTTTCATCATGACATCAGTTAAAATCATTAAAGAAGCTTGAGAAGCTCCACCAGTACCGGTTTGAAATGAGAATCCATCTCTAAAATAAGGAGTATTAATTATCACTTGGACAATATTCTCGGCAATTTGGATTTCTTTTGGTTTAAACACAGAATGAATTTCACCTGAAGAAATTTTGGAATTATCTCCGATATTATCTATTTGCACTACGAAATCGACATAAATCTGCGGAATAGAAATAGGACTATTTGGATAATCAACTAAAGAATCAGTAATAATAACAGTTTTATTAGCATATTGAGCATCTACCATAGCATATCCTAAAGAACCAACACAAGAATCACCTTTTACTCCGTTAGCATTGCCCATTTCATCACTACTAGAAGCCGCTAAAAAAGCTACATCAATACGAGGTTCACCTGTGCTTATATATCTAGCTCTTCCCCCATGAGAACGAATAATTACAGGTTTTAACAAAACACCTTCAGAGATAGCATTGCCTAATTCCCCTCTTATAGCTGAACCTTCTAAAGCAGTAACTACTCCTCTCTGAATATAATCAATAAAACAATCATGTGATTTAGTAAAGGAAGAAGCTAAAACCGTCAAATTTTTAATATTTAACTTATCGATGACCTGCATAACACGCAAAAAAGTTTGATCTCCATGCCTAAAAGCATGATGAAAAGAAATAGTCATCCCATCTTTTAAACCACTTTTGTTAATAACTTCTTCTAAAGAACTTACAATTTTACTTCTTAATAAATTATTTTTATTTTGCAAATTAAAATAAAGATTTCCTGGCTTTGAACAACTATCATAACTTTTGTAAGTATAATTATTATCTTTATTAATCTTATTTAATTCTTGATCATTTAAATATTTCATACTCTGTTTATCCCTTAATATTTTTCTATAAATCAGCGAATCAAAAACTTATTCTCCTAAAACTTTTAATTCTCTAAAGGGTTTTTGATATTAGCTTTTTGCAAAATATTTTCTGCATTTTGTATAACAGGTTTATCAATCATTTTGCCTTCAATAGCAAAAACACCTTTATTATTGTGACGATATTTTCTATATAAATTTAAAATTTTTAAAGAATCTTCGATTTCTCGCGAATTTGGAGTAAAAATACGATTAATAATCGGTAATTGAATAGGGTGTATGGCAGATTTTCCGTTAAACCCTAATTCTTTCACGATAAGTGATTCTTGCTCTAATCCTTGTAAGTCTTTAACATTATCATAAATACAATCAATAGCATCAATATTTGTTGCTCTTGCTGCATGTAAGATCATCTGACGAGCAAAAAGTAATTCATGTCGAGTTATAGTTTTAGTAGCTTGTAAGTTTAACATGTAATCTACTCCTCCTAAAGCAATCCCAACTACTCTAGGAGAAGCTGATGCTATTTCATATGCATTCAAAACCCCTTGAGCGCTTTCTATTGCACAAAATAAAGATATTCGCTTATTTTTATTCATTTTTTGCTCAATTTCTTCAATATCATGAATAACTTTTAATACATCTTTTTTAGATTCTGTCTTTGGTAAACGAATTACATCAGCTTTTGAATCAGTTACTATAGCTTTTAAATCATCCGCATAAAAAACTGTATCAAAATGATTAATTCTAACAACAGTTTCAATATTATACTTATTATAATTAAAAAAATTAATCATTCTTTTGGTTAATTCTCTCGCTGCGTCTTTTTCTTGAATACTTATAGAGTCTTCCAAATCAAAAATAACACTATCCAGATTATACGAAATAATATCTTTGAATAAAGCTGGATTATTACCTGGTACAAATAACATAGTTTTTCTATTTTTTTTCATTAAATGCCTCTATGCCTCTATTATTACATCTTTAATTGAGATAAATAAACAATTATCTCTTATAATTTTTCAAATTTAATTATGCAAAGTAAATAAAAATAAATCAAATATCATTATACTTTTGTGCACGACGTAAAGCTGTAACAATTCTAGCTTTTAACACTTCGTCAATAGCTCCCTGATCCTGAATAATTAATTTACAACTTACAATTTGATGTTCTTTTAAAATATTTAAAGATATTTGCTTTATTTTGGCGCCAAATTGTCTAATAAAAGGAGATTTAATAAAAATATCGATTTTATTATCTGGATTAGGTTCCATAATGATCAAACAATCACTAGATTCTAAAGAACCACAAAAAACTTTTTGAAGTATTTGTGGAATAACGATTTTATTTGTTGACATAAAGATGCTTTTCGCGCTCTCTTTCTGTTGTTATATGTTTGACGATATTAACGTATTTAATCGCTAAAGAAGCTATTTCTTGTTCATCGACTAAACCCCCATGTTCATCGCTACCTAGAACTCCTGTAATACCTACAGCCCAAACCCCTGCTTTAAAATAAGAAATGATATTAGTCAAATCTACTCCACCTGTAGCTAATATTTTAAAGTAAGGGAAGGGATTACTAATTAATTTTAAAGTTTCAGGCGAAAAGCAACTTACAGGATAAACTTTTAAAAGTGAAGCTCCTTTTTGAAACACATAATACATTTCATTAACAGTCATAACACCAGGAATATATAAAATATTCTTTTCTAAAGCCCATTTCAAAATATCTTCATTATAAACTGGAGAAACTAAATATTCGGCTCCTGAATGAATAGCTTTTTGAGCTTCTTTAAGAGTTAAAACAGTCCCTGCACCAATAGTAGCTTGGGGATATTTACGGCTTGTCTCTTCTATTAATGTGTAAGCATTAGGAATAGTTAATGTTACTTCTGCAAAACTAAAACCATTTTCTAATGTATTTTTAAGAATCCTGCAAGCATTTTCAAATTTTTTAGTTCTTACAATTACGCTTAAAGGGCTTTGCTTTAAATTTTGAATAATATTTGTAATAGATTTCATGTTAAAAAGAATGACCTCTTTATCTTATTTTTTTCAATTAACAAATAAATTTTTTCAAATAAGTTCCAAAAAAAAGAACAAATAAAGATAGAATAAACAATTCCAAACAGATAATATTAGCTAAAAATTAAATAATTTTAAAATAAGAACTAACAAAAAATAAAAAACAGGTAACAACACTGAGATCAGCACAACCACCAGGAGATATTTTTTGTTTTTGATACATTTCATTTTTATTTAAAATTTCTTTTCGAAAAGATGTAAAATCTTTTTCATCTAAAATACTTAACCAAAGAGCTGCTTGCTTCTGAATAATTTTATACTTAGCATAACCTATTTTCATAATTAAAGTAGTATCATCAATCATTTTTAAATAAAAAATCAGGAGACATAAATAAAGTTCATATTTAGTTAACATAGGATATTTAGAAGTACATTTATGAGCAAATGGAAATCCGCATAAAAAAATGTTTTTATATCCAGATAAGGCTTCTCCTCGCGCTCCTTTAATACCATATTCTTGAAATATTTTTTCCCCTTTAGTCCTATTATTAAAAAAAACAAAATCTTTTTTCACATCTTGAGCTAATATCTTTACTAAATTTTGCCACAAACCAAAAGATATTCGGTGTATTAAACCATAAAGAGTTACATAATAAATAATACCAAAAACAAAAATTAATCCCTTATGGGTATTAATATTATTAGTACTCTTAAACATTCTTTTTTCTTGTTGGATTCCTATAATTCTTAATTGGTTAAAATTTAAATTTGGTTGTTGCGATGCTAAATGATTAATTTGAACAAAATAAAAATAGAAAGTATGTTTAGACTTTAAAAAAGTAGCAATATTCATATCTACATGACAACCACAATTAAAATAAGAAACTAAACCTAGAGCCGGATAACATAGTAATTCGCTTTCTATAGACTGAATAGCTATATCAATTAATTTGTTTTGTAAAAAAGCCAAAGATACGGCTCCATTTAATAACTTCATATAATTCTCTTCAACAAAATTAATCTTTTTTTATTTTGAATATCATTCCTAATAATTTTAAATACCAGGATTAATAGAGTAAAATAAAGGAAATACAATGCTAGCTATGATAACTGTTAAATCGCCCCCAATACGAGTAGCTATTTGCGCATAAGGAGTAAGTTTTAATGCATTGGATGCTTCTAAAATAGCTATATTACCTGCTCCACCAATGCTATTAGCACAAAGACCAGCTGCAATTGAAGATTGCACAGGGTAAAAGCCTACTTTATTACCTATAATAGCAGCAACTAAAGCAGTAGTACCAACACATAAAATACAAGTTGATAAAAAAGCTAAATCTACCATTTTATTCATAACTATACCGATATTAATATTTACCCCTACTACAACCAAAATACAAGATGAAAAAGTCTGAGTAATAAATTGAGAAGCTTGACTGATACTTTGAACATAATTATCCGAAATCAAATCAAAAAATTTCACAAGTAAAACCAAAAGAACTAAGAAAATAATAGTTGGTGGAAGATATTTAGCGATATTCTCACTAAGAACTAATTTTAATAATAAAAATCTTAAAACATTACTAAATATATATAAAGCAAAAATCGCTACTAACCCTGTTTTAATACGACTTAAACTAGTTTTTTCAATTAAAGTTGAATTTTTTGTATGATTTATGGATTTTTTTTGTATTTGAACTAAGTTTTTTTGATCAGGTACAGTAAGTTTTTCTAGATCACCATTAGGACTACCATATTTACTATTACCAAAAATTTTTTTAATTAATCCACCAAAAATAACACTTATAATACCACCAATTAACAAAGAAGTTATAATATGAGTTTTAAAAAAATCTTCATAAATAGGTATTCCTTGTGAAAAAACTTTTACTAACGGAATAATGCCACATGTAAGACCGCCACAAGAAATAGGAACAAAAATATAAAAAATAGAATTCAAAAAATTATTATAACTGCTATTAGGAATAGTATTAATCCCCCCAATAGGTCTAAAAAGAATACCTGCTATCCCCACTACAATGGCAGAAATAAATAAAGAAACAATAACCAAAGACAAAAACTTTATTCCATTTCTTTTCAAAATATCTTTTCTAATACCTAAAAGACTACCACAAACCAAAGAAGATACAAACAATTCTGAAAAACCTATGCTAGAATTTTTATTAAAATAAGATATTTTTTCTCGAAAAGCTGCTTGGAATTGGAAAAAACGGTTTGAGATTTCAGAAGGAAAAAAATTATAATTGAAAATAAATGCTGGAACAAGCAAACATAAAATAGCCCCCCCTCCTATATCTTTTAGAATAGGGGTTTTTTTACCTATCACTTTTAAAATTTCAGCTAAAACCATGGTGAATAATAAAACAGATATCAAATGATGCCAAGAACTAGTAAAGATGCCCTGGGAAGCATCGTAAGCAATCCATATATGCATAATCGTGATAACTAAAATAATCATTATTAAACTTAATGGAAATCCCAAAATATCTATTTTAGGTTTAATATTATTTTTAGAAACATTTTGTTTTTCGGAATGATTTAAATTGATCATATTTATCTATTGCCTTCCCCTTTCTTTGTTATTTTCCTAAATAAACCAATATTTTTATTTAATTTTTTTTCGAAGATCATAAAATATACCCTCAATAATTATAAATATTAAGTTTGTCTAACAAACGATTGGCAAAATCAAAAACCGTTAAAGGAGACTGAGAAGTAATAAAATTATCACTAACAACAGTTTTGCAATTGCTGCAATATATGCCACCCGTAATATTAGATTCATACCCCGGATAACATGTAAACGAATGATTTTGTAACAAACCAATCCTGCCTAAAAATGAAGGAGCAGCGCAAATAGCTGCAATAATTTTTTTCTTCTCGGCAAAAGATTTAATTATATTTAATACTTTATGTAAATCTTGATTATTGCTTCTTAATAAATTTTGGACATAAGGACCACCAGGAATGATTAAAAAACCATATTCATCACAAACCACTTTATCAATATGCATATCCGCCTTCACATGAAGTTCTTGCGAGGAAACCACTTGCAAAGAATTATTCGGAGCGCAAGTAATTACATCAAAAGCATTTTGTTTAATAATTGCTCTTGTTGTAACAGCTTCAGTATCTTCAAAACCGTTATATAAAATTAATAATCCTTTCACCATAGAACATTACATTCAATACATCATTATGTCAAATAATAGTTATCTTAAATATAGCTATAATAATAAAATTGAATTTTTTAAAACTCCTTTTCCTTTGATATAATACATCTGCAATTAATCTTATAAATAAATAAAAACTAAACATCAACTGTATTCTATCACTAACTAATACTACATTGCAAATATTTTATACAATTTTATGCTGCTATCTAATCCAAGTTCATCATACTAAAATGTCATTTCCTTACCTAAATAAATAATAAAATATTGTCAAATTAATCTAGAAAGTTAAATCATTAAAGAATAATTTAGTTTTAACACATAGTTAACATTATTATATAATCATGATGTTTTTCAAAAAAGAATTGAAAACAACTATAAAGTAACTCAAGAATGTCTTTTTAGAGTACAACTAATAAAATGATTTTTGGTAACTTCTAAAAAATCTGGATCTGGTTCTAAATAATTTTTAAACATATAAAAATCAAAAATATCATTTTGCGCTTCAAACAAATTTGTATTTTTTTTGTATTGTTTTTTGTAAATACTAGTCATAAAGAAATCATTTAATAATTTTTTGGTATAAGGATGTAAAGGATTTTTAAAAATCTCAGAAGAAGGTGCTTTTTCTATGATCATACCTTTATATAAGACAATTATATTTTGTACTAAAGAAGAAACAATACCTAAATCATGTGTAATAAATAACATAGACATTTTATATTTATGTTGCATTTTAGCGATCAAATGTAAAATTTCCTTTTGCGTTAGAACGTCTATGGCAGTAGTAGGTTCATCTGCTATTAATAGTTCAGGTTGGCAAGCAAGGGCCATAGCAATAAAGACCCTTTGACAAAGCCCGCCTGAAAGTTGATATGGATAAGATTCCATAATCCTTTCTGGCTCTAGAATTTCCACTTGTTTTAACATATCTATAGACTTGCGAAGAGCTTCTAAATAAGGAATTTGATAATGTAATTGAAAAATTTCTGTCATTTGAGTTTTTATTTTTAAACTAGGATTAAGACTAGACATTGGATCTTGAAAAATCATACTAATCTTAGTACCTCTAATATGACGCATTTGTTTTTCGGTAAATGTAGAAATAATTTCTTTTTGAAAAATAATATCACCTTTATATATACTTTGATTTTTGCGAAATAACTTTAAAATAGATAAAGCTATTTGACTCTTGCCAGAACCTGATTCTCCTATAATGCCTAGAGTTTCTTGTTTTTTTATAGAAAAAGTCACACCTCTTAACACTTTAATGAAAGAATCTTCCGTTTGGAAATGCATATGTAAATTATTAACCTGTAATAAAACCATTTTATTTAATTTCCTTATTATTTTCCAAAGTACAAAGAACAAAATGTCCTGGTGTATACTCATAAAAATTTAGGTTTTCAGAACTTGTACCAAAGGTAATATGATTATTTGTAAACATTTTATCATTTAAATTAATGTTAAAAGAATATGAATCTATTCTAGGAATGGCATTCAATAATTTTTTAGTATAAGGGTGCAAAGGATTGCTAAAAATTTTTTCTTTCGGAGCTAATTCCACTAAATGGCCTTCGTACATAACTCCTATCCTATCACTTATATAGTGGGCTACTCCTAAATCATGAGAAATAAATAAATAAGTAATATCGTACTTATTTTTTAAATCATTTAATAAATCTAAAATTTGTTTTTGCATAGTCACGTCCAAAGCAGACACAATTTCGTCGCAAATAACAAACTTAGGTTTTAAAATTAAAGTTTTAGCTATATTTACTCTTTGTCTCTGGCCACCGCTTAATTCATGTGGAAAACGTTTCATTAAATCTAAATGTAAACCACATTTGCTCATAATATCTGAAATTTGTTCTTCATAGGAGGGATCTTTATAATTCTTCACTTTTTTGTGTATTATCAACCCTTCTCCAATAATATCCTTAATTTTAAATTTAGGATTTAAAGCTGAAAAAGAATTTTGAAAAATAATTTGTAAATCTTGTCTTAACACCTTAACTTCTTTTTTATTTAATTGATTTAATTCTAAAGCATTTTTTAGATTTTGGTAATAAATGATTTTTCCTTCCTGAGCCTTTTGTAATTGAATAATTAATTTGCCTAAAGTAGATTTACCTGAACCTGATTCTCCTATAATGCTCAAAGTTTCTCTTGCAAAAATAGATAGATTAATATTATTATTAGCTTTACAAATTTTTTTATTAATCTGAAAAAATTTGCTTAAATTTTCAACTCTTAACAATGTTTGAGGCCATTCCATAATTTAAACACTTCTTTCTCTTTTTTTAATTAAATTAATTATTATGAGAATTCCAATATTGCATTAATCCTTCAGCTATACAATTAAAAGACAAATTAGTTAATATAATAAAAATCATAGGATAAAAAAATAATCTAGGATACATATCAGCATATAATCTATTCATACTTAACAAAGACCCCCATTCTGGAATAGATGAATCTAACCCTACACCAATAAACCCAAAATAAGAAACTACCAGAATAACACTACTTAAACTTAAAGTCATTCTTATAAGTAAAGTATTTAATATGTGAGGAAAAACATGTTTTTTTATAATGTAAAAATGACTAGCCCCTAAAGCAAAAGCGTTTTTTACAAAATCTTTTTGGGATATTTGAATGGTAGCTGCTTTAATATTTTTAATAAATGTTGGTAGATAACATATACTCAGTACAATAATCAATTGACAAGCCCCTCTGCCGTAAAATAATACAATTAAAAAAGCTAAAATAAAATCTGGGCAAACAATTAGTAGATCACATATAAAATTAGTTAAAAAGCCAAAAAAACCATGAAAATAACCACCTAAAAGCCCTAACACACAACCTAATAATCCACTAATAAAAATAGCACTTACAGATATGTAAAGAGAGGTAGTCATACCTTTAATTATATATTCAAATAAGTCATGTCCTATGAAGTCTGTTCCTAACCAATGTTTTTTACTAGAAGGCAAAAAAGATTTATAAGATAAATTGAAAAACTGATTATCAGCAAATAAAAATAAAGGTAATAGGATATTTAACAACAATAAAAAAAATAGCAAAGATATACCAAATAAAAAGATTTTATTTTTTTGATAAAAATAATTAAATGTTTTCAATATAATGTCTCCTAATAAAAAATATTCTTGTTTCAATCAAGAATACTTCATTTTAACAGTCGGATCCAAACAATAACATAAAAATTCTAGACCAATATTAAACAAACTAATCACTATCGATAAAAGTACCACACAACATTGAATAACAGGTAAATCTCTATTATTGAAAGATGTAAAAATCAAACTTCCTAACCCATTAATATTAAAAATAGACTCTATAATAATAGAGCCACTTAACATAAAACCTAACATTAATCCAATGTGTGTGCAAATGGGAACAAGAGCATTTTTTAACGCATGCTTAAATAAAATACGTGTTTCCGATAAGCCCCTAGCACGCGCAGCTAGTATAAAAGGTTGTTCTAAAATATAAATTACACTAGTTCTGGTTACCCTAAAAATGGGGAAAATTGTGACTAAAGTTAAAGAAAGGATAGGAAGTATTAACGAAAAAGGATCATCTAAACCAGATATTGGTAATAAATTCAAACAAAAACCAAGAAAATATTGCATACAATACCCTACAATATAACTAGGCAAGGAAATAATTAAAATAGAACACAAAATAAGAATATAATCCATTTTACTATCTTTATAAAAAGCTGCTATTAACCCTAAAAAAATACCTATTAAAGAAGCAATTAAGCAACTAATAAAAACGATTTGGCAAGTGATTAGGAAAGAAGACCAAAACAACTCTGTAGATTTAGTATTTCGATTAACATACGAATAACCAAAATCAAATTTATAAAAAACATTTATCACATATTGTTTGAATTGATTTATTAAGGGTTGATCTAACCCTAATTCTTTTTTCAAGTGAATTCTCTGCTTACTAGTGCTCTTGAGCCCTAATAAAGTTGTAATTGGATCCGAAAATGTTCTCATAGAAAAAAATACGACAACAATAACAATCATAAAAATAAATAAAGTATAAAATATTTTTTTTAACAAAAAACTTAAAAACACCTTCATTATGAACATCCCTCTTTTTTATACTTATTAAACTATCAAGGAACATAAGTAAATATAAGATTAATATTTATACAAAAGTAATTTTAATTTTTTATAATGTAACGTAAATCCGCGTTCGCAAAAGCATCTTCGTTATACATTAATATATTTTTTTTAATAATACGTTTCGTTCTATTAACATGGAAACAAGGAATAAAAGCATATTTTCGCGCTAACTGGAGGTGGACATCTTTAATCCTTTGCCCATAATTCTCTGAATTAACATCTACATATTTCAAATTTTCTAATTCGTCCCAAATATTTTTATCTTCGCAAAAAGAAATATTATTAACAGCTTCTACATTAACAAAATATTTTGATTTATCACCTTTATTTTGGTTATTAATTTTACCAAAATATAAGTTGAGCAAATGATGAGGATAAGGATTTTCTAAAAATTCACTAAAGCCTGTTATATCATAATCACCTGAAAAAATTTTCTTCCACGTTTCGCTTTGATCATAATGTTCAATTTTAATCGAAAAACCCTTTTGTTTTAAAATATCTGCCATTTTTAATATGTATTTATTTGTAACAGAGTTGTGAATATTACTTAATACTACACGTATAGGTTGAGTAGGTTTTGTTGCATCTGATTGCGAATTATTAGGTGAATCATCTGAATGAACATCATGCAAATACCCTTTTAGACGAGAATCAGAAAAACTATCCACTATGGAATAATTATCATCTTCATTCAGTTGATCTAATATATCTTTTTTCACTTCTGGAGTAAAAATTTCACAAATTTTTTCTCGGACTGAAAGGTCTAAAGTTTCACAGTTTAAAAAAACAGAAAATATATTTAACAAATCACTTTCAAATACTTGTAGTACTTTTTTGTCTACTGTTCTCGCAGTCTGAAGTTGAATATTTTCAGCATTATCCTGCATAATATCTATGTTACCTCTAGCTACATTCATATAAAGCGTTTTCGGATTCGGAATATATTCAGATACAATTTTTTTTATATTGCTCATGCGATAATCTGCAGCTTTATAATAATCTTCAAAACGTTCTAATTCCACTAAATTTGTTGCCGCATCAAATTTAGTTAGTCTATAAGCGCCTAATCCTATATGTCTATATTTTTGGTTTGTTCTGATTAAGTCAGAATTCATAATATAAAGTTTACATAAAGCATACAAATTCAAATTATTTTGGTTATTAGCGAACTTAATAAAGAACTTATATTTATCTTCTGCCGATGGTCTAAAATCTGTAATAAAAGAAGCAAATCCCCCTCCTTTGTTATTATTTAATGTCAAAGTCGCGATAATATCTTCATTTGTTAATTCTTTTCCGTTATGGAATTTTATACCAGGACATAAATTATATTCAAAATAATTTTCTAATTCGCCGGCAGTAATCGGATTTTGCGGTATTTCATGAACAAGTGCTGGTGTAAAAGTTATATTATATTGTCCCTCTGTTTTAGGCATATCATACTTGATTAAAGTCTCGTGTATAAGTTTTTTAATATTCTCGTTAGTGACTAAATTGTTTCCTTCGCCGTATAATCCAAGACTTTCTTGAATAAATCGTTGTCTACCTATAAATAATGTATTTTTTTGTATTTCGCGTATTTTTTTGGATTCTTGATTTATAAAAGGAAGTTTTCGATCTATTAAAAAGAATATTATGGCCAAACAAATAACAAAAGATACTATTACAACTATTATATTTTTTTTACTTCTCCAATTTATCATCTAAAAACTCTCTTTCTTTAAAATCATTTTTATTTTTATGTCATAATAATTTATTTTTTTGATAAATTAATTTGATAAAAATAGTTATAGCGATTATAACATATTATTTTGACAAAATAAACCCCCTTTTTTTCTAAATATCTGAAAAAATTTGAATATGTTATTATATTTGCTAAAATTAGGATAGAATATATCGTAAATCTATTGATATTAGAGAAATTAAAGAATAACAAATGACTCTCTGATATTGTTTTAAATTTAACTACCCATAAATATTTTGGGTTCATAAGAGTCTAAATAATATAAGATAAAAATTTTGCTAGCTAGGACAATAATTAAAATGAATATTATCAGAATTAGTGATATCATAAAAAAAATTAATTTGTTTGTAAAATAGAGAATTCAAAAATAATACTAGCTACAAAAAATCATTATATATCATAACATCAGGACACTTCATTTACTTTTAAAATCTCAAAATTAAAAAATTTGAAAAAGTTATTTGATTACAAGTTACTTTTTGGTTTAATAATCGAATTTGATAAACATTATTTTTTTTGGCAGTTTGAGAGTAAAGAAAAATCAACATTAACTGAGATATTCTTTGCTGTGTATTCAAAACAATATCAGAAGCTTTATAAGGATTTCTTTGGTTTAAAAGTTTTTTTACAAAAAGTTCAATATTCGATTTAGTATAAAAAAGATCTTTATTCAACAAAGAATTTTTTTTTTGCTCAAGACGATATTGAGACTGTGTTGGAATCATTTTAAGCGGAGGTGTGATAATGCTTCGTTTTTCTCTGCGAGGTTTATAAAAAGAAAATTGATCTAAATTTCTTATCTGGTAAAGATTAAATAAGTTATTATATTCTTGTGTTATACTAAGGATTATTTTAATTCCATAATTTAAAAGATTCTGTATATTTTTCTTATTATCATAAAATAGGATTTTTTGGCAAACTATTTGAAGATACTGTTCATTTTTTCTATCTATAACTTCTATAAGTTTGTCTGCTATTTTTAAGTTATCTTCCATTTCTTGAATTTGTCTTACAATAACTACAACATTTTCTTTTGCATTTCTTTTATTAATTTCACTCAACTGTTCACTAAGTAGTTGCATATAGAAATCTTTTGTACGAATTTTTTTTAAAAACAAATTAATCTTGCCGCGATATTTAAAAAAATTATCTGCAGTTTTTAACAAATAATAAGAAGAATCAAAAAAATTTTTTTTGTAATCCAATAATAATTGTTGGAGAATATTATTAATGTTAATATCGAAATTAGCATGTAATAATTGATAATAAAAACGGTAGATATTAGCTTGTAAAATTCTTAATTTGATTAAAAGATTCTGTGTTTTAACAACAGCTTCATGGAAATTAGCATAATTCTTTTCCATTAAAAAAAGTCTCAAAAGAGAATAAATACTATAAATATTACCAATAGATTCTGGCTTGACTTGGCGAAGAGTTTTTTTAAAAAAATGAATCATTTCTAAACTATAATCAAATAAAATCAAATAACTAGTATTATAATTAAATCTTTCTTCTCCCAACCAACCATTTCTTTTTAATAAAGTAATAATTTTAGATGCTTTTTGATAATGATTAATCGTCATTTGTTGATTTGTTTCTTCTTCAATTAAGACTTTATTTTTATCATTAAAATATTTTTCTAAGCTTGTTAACGCTAAGTTTTTATTAATATAAGTATTATGATCTTCTTTAGATAGATAATCTAAAATCAAAAGACAATCTATATAAATATCCTTATTAGGAGAAGATAATAATGTAAAAAAATTAGATGGTAAAATTTCAAATAACGAATGAGACATAAAATTCTATTATTACCCTTACATAACTGCTAATTAAGTAAAATATTCTTTTATTTTTTTCAATGAAATCGAAATTTGTTAAAATACATTGTCTCATATACTTTTTTTATTTTTATGAACTTAAAAAAATAAAAGAATATTTTATCAGAGGAAAATAAATACATATGAAAATAAAAACTATTAGAAGATTTGAAAAAAATCATAAAATTACTAAAAATACTTGGATGCAAATATTTGAAAGTATACGTTACACTCCTTCTTCTTTTGACCTACAACCATGGCATTTTTTTATTATACAAAAAAAGAAGAACAAAAAAAAATTAAAAACTTGCTTAATAGGGAATGAAACACAATTATTAACTAGTTCTGCCATGATTTTGCTTTGCGGCAATCTCTGTAAAAAAGAAAATAGCGCACATATTTATCAAAAAAAATTGTTTCATAATGAGATTACTAAAGAACAACAAAAAATGATTCTCGAACAAATATATAAAACTTATGATTCTTTAAATCCTTATAAACTTAAAAACGAAATTTTTTTTGAATGTGGACTAATAGCTGCCAATTTTGTCTTAGAATTACAAAAATCAGATTATAATGCTTGTTTTATTGGTGGATGTCAATTTGAAAAAATAAATAGTTTGTTTGATATTCCACCAAAATATACTCCTATTATTTTAATTGCTGTAGGAAAAGAAGATACAAATGCAAATTTAAATATGAGCAAATTACCCTCATTTAAATTGCCGCCTAAAAATTTTATTTCTTTTCTATAACCTATCGAAATTAAAAAAATATTAAGTCATAATATAGGTTTTTATAATTTTATTTAAATGATTTTTTTAATTTCAAATGATTATTATTTAATGATCCTATTTATAAACATTAAAACAACTAGTATTATATTTTGTATTTGTAATTGAAAAATATAATAAAGTTTGGTGGAGATGAGGGGATTCGAACCCCTGTACAAAGTTAATTAACTTTATTTACTATACATATTTATTTTGTTTTAATCAAAAACAAACAAAAATAAGATAGATATTCAATAATGTTCGAAACAAGTTCATAAAACATTATTTATTTTGTTTATTCCTTAAAAAGGAATTTTTATTATAAAATAAACACTTGAAAATATAATTCAAATTTTTCTTTTATAAAATATTATATTTAAGTTTTTTGTTAAAGTCAGAAATTAAAAAATTGATTATTTAATTTAATAACTATTCTTTTAAAGAAACATATTCAATAGAAATGCTTCTGACTTAAAATAATTATCAATAATCAAAAAAAGTATTTTATCTCGCTTTAATTATAAAACGACTATTAACAAACCGCTGCTGTTAAAGCTGGCGAAACAAAAGGAGAGTACATGTAATCTCTACTGCCCTTTTGTGATTGGTTAATGTCGATATCTTTTTCTTTGCCATTTATTTATGACCTCGAACGTTTTTACTTGCGTAACCAAGATATGATAAATAAAATCTTTTAACTTTGGCGAAACCAAAAACATCCCCAAGGCTATTTTAGCTTAAAAGGAATAAAAATAAATAACAAATAAGATTAAAAATCCAAATATTGTAACTGATTTTATTATTTATCCAGTTTAATTACAGTTTAAATCAAAAATCGCACGTAATCAATTTTTATTTGTATATAAAATAACATAAATACTTATCCATAAAAGGGTATATCAATCATGTTATCAGTAGGTAATATAGATGATAAATACCCTTTAGTCCAATAATTTAACTTATTTATTATTTTTTGAATTAATTCAAGCCATTTATGAAGAAACTTATCATATAAAGTTAATTTTGGGCTTAAAAAAGAAAATGACTTTGGAAAACTAGATGAAACATTTTTACTAATAGGTAACATTTTATATTGATATAAATTTTCTTGTTCTAAAGCTTTTTTATATAAGATAGCACCTGCCGTAGCTACTACAAAATTAAAAACACAAAAAAACAACAAATTGAGGAAAAATTTTAAAGACATAGTATTGTTTTTTTATATAAACTCCTTCATTTTTTTATTTACTTACAAACTAGACATGAAATTAACTTTTTTATAGAATGTAAAAATTCTTTTCTTATATTAAACAGTAATAACTTTTAAAGCAGCTAAATTAAATAAACTAAATGGTTTGTTATAATGAGGATTGAAAAAAGAATCTATAAAAGCTAAATCTTGCATAGTCATTTTTTGTTGTATGCATAAACTTAAAGTGTTAATTTGTTCTAATACATTAGCAGTAGATAATATTTGCCCTCCCAAAATTTGTTGAGAGTCTTTATTAAAAACTACTTTAAACAATACAGAATTATATTCTGGCATAAATTCAGGTTGATCAGCATCTTTTACTATTGTTGTCCCATAGTTAATACCTAGTTGTTTAGCCATATATTCAGTCATTCCGGTAGAAGCAATATTTAAATCATAAATTTTAATAGCGCTAGTTCCTTGAGTACCCAAATATTTAAATTTGTTTTCTTTAATATTCAATCCTATGATTGTACCTGTTTTAACAGCATTAGTAGCTAATGGAATATATTTATTCTCTTTAGTGGGATTATATAAAACACTAATACAATCACCACAAGCATATACATCTTTATTAGAGGTTTGTAAAAATTCATTAACTACTAACGCACCATTGCTGGTAGTTTCTAAACAATTGTTTACAATTTTAGTATTTGGCGCAAAACTAATACATAAAATCACCATTTCAGTTTCGAAAACATTTTGATTGGTTTTTACACAAGTGATTAAATCATCTGTAGTTTCTAATTGACTAAGTTTTTGGCCTAAAGCCAACTTAACATTATGTTTTCTGAATTTATCTTCAGCTAAAGTAGTAAATTCTTCATCTAAATATTTAAACATAATTCTTGGTTCAGCATCTATTAAAACAACTTCTTTGTCTTGTAACGAAAAAGCTTCAGCCAATTCTACTCCAATGTAACCAGCTCCTATAATTGTAATTTTTTTTACATTAGCAGCATATTTAATAATATTATTAGCATGCTCAAAATTCTTACATAAGAATAGATTTTTTGATTCTATTCCTTCTATTTTTGGAATAACAGGCCAAGACCCTGTAGATAATATTAATTTATCGAAAGAATCAACGAATTCTTGTTTATTTTCTAAATTTTTAACTAAAATTTCTTTTTTATCAAAATCTATGTGTAAAACTTCATGTTTTAAATAAACATTAGCTCCCATTTGAGATAATTCCTCCGGATTAGAATAAAATAAACCTCTTTTGTCTTGTACCACCCCACCAACATATAAAGCTATCCCGCATGATAAAAAAGATATATTATTGTTTTTTTCATAAACAGAGATTGCAACATCGTCTCCGTAATTTTTTTTAATAACCTTAACAGCAGCAGTTCCGGAATGAGTACAACCTACAACAATAACTTTCATTGTCACACCTACTTTCTTATTATTTTTTATGTTAAGCAGAAATATTTTTACTAATAAAATAATGTTTTGAAAATATAAAAAAACCAAGTTCTCTCAAATTATTGATAAATATAATCAGAATTAAGAAATTCTTACACACACTTATTATAACATAATCAAAATCAATTAAAAAGTTATAACTAGAAAAGTCGGAATGAAAATAATTATGAATGAATAACTGAAATTAAAGAAATGCCTTATGCTTCAGGCAATTTTTCTATAAGTTTTAATTCTTCTTGAAATTTTTTTAAAATAGTTTTATTTATTTTAACTCTCTTTAAAAAATCCTGTTGAGAAAATAATTTTTCCTTTCTGTTTTTTACGATATTGTCAGCGCCTATTTGACCTAAACCATCAATAGCAATAAAAGGCATTCTTAAAGCATTAGGTTTTTCCATAACAAATATATTAGCTTCTGATTTATTTAAATCAATAGGTAAAATAACATAACCTCTTTTTTTCATTTCTAAAGAATTAGTTAAAGTGTTTATCATATTTTGCGTTTTAACCGTATGAACAATATTCTTTGCATTTAATTCTTTTAGTTTATTTTCGATTTCATCTGTACTTTTTAACATAGTATCATAATCAAATTGATCAGTTCGTTTAGAAAAATAACCACTGTAAAACAAAAGAGGGTGATGAACTTTAAACCAAGCAATTCGAACTGCCATCAAAACATAAGCAACAGCGTGTGCCTTAGGAAAAAGATATTTTATTTTGGTTAATGATTTAATATACCAATTAGGAATCTTGCCGATTAATATTTTTTGCAGTTTTTTCCAATCTAGCGGATAAGAATATTGTTTTCCTTTACGTACAAATTCCATAGTTTCAAAAGCTTTCAGAGGAGAAATACCTTTTTGAATTAAAGTATTCATAATCTCATCTCGACAACTAATAATATCGTTAAAAGAAATTTTTTCATTTTTATATGAAATAAAATCACCTGTTTGTCTAAGAATGTCTTGAGCATTTTCAAACCAAACATTTGTTCCATGTGAAAGTCCTGATACTTTCACTAAAGTAGCAAAATTTAATTTATGTTCTTTTTGGTAAATATCCTTAAGCATTTCGCGTACAAAATGAGTACCAAATTCAGGAATAGCAATAGAGGAAACTATATGTTTTTCATCATTAGAAAAAATTTGATAAACTTTAGGATCATCAATAGGAATATCTTGATAATGTGTAAAAGGGAACTCCATCGGATATTGTTCAACATAATCCATAAAAAATTTAATTAAAGTCGGATCATCATGCCCCAAGATATCAATTTTAAATAAATTTTTTTCAAAAGAATGATAATCAAAATGCGTGGTTTTCCATAGGGAAGTTATGTCATCAGCAGGAAATTGTATTGGAGTGATTTCATATATAGAGTTATCTTTAGGAACTACTATAATTCCGCCCGGATGTTGCCCAGTAGAACGTTTAACTCCCTCGATCATATTTACTCTTCGATTGATTTCGTCGAAACGTATTTTACCTTCTAACCCTTTAACTTCATGAAATCCTTTAACATACCCATAAGCATTTCTTTGAGCTACTGTTTGAATAGTTCCAGCTCGAAAAACATTATTTTCTCCTAATAATTCTTTGATATAATCATGTGCTTTGCTTTGATAATCTCCTGCAAAATTTAAATCAATATCAGGCATTTTATTGCCTTCAAATCCTAAAAAAGTTTCAAAAGGAATGTCTTGCCCATCTTTATGAAATCTTATAAAACAAAAAGGACAATTCATATTTGGTAAATCATAACCTGAAAAAAAATTTGTTATAAAATTATAATCATTATTATCCTGTTGATTCCGAGAATAAATATCATTTTGATATTGTTGGTATTCTAGACATTGTTGTTCTTCTAATGACATTTTCATAACAGTGTATTGACATTTAGAACAACGATAATGCGGCCTTAATGGGTTTACCTCAGTGATCCCTAAAATATTAGCTATTAAAGAAGACCCGATAGATCCACGAGAGCCAACAGAATAACCATCTTGCATTGATTTTTTAGCTAAAAGATATGATAAATAATAAATAGGAGCTATATAATGGTTAGCCGTTAATTTTTTTTCATTGCCTAAAATACTTCTTAATTCTTGATTAATTCTTTTTTGAACCAAAGGATGAATAATTTCTCCATATAAATTTTTTATTTTTAATGCAATAATTTGGTGCATTTCTTTTTGAATACTAGGAATTTGCAAATTTTGATTGAAAGTATCATCCGGAAGATAAAAAAGTTTCTGTGGAAAAATTTCAATTTTTTCAATTTGTTGATTCAATAAATGAGTGTTATTAATAACAATATCCTGCTTTATTCGTTCATCTTCAATAAAATCAAAAGCATCCAGCATTTCCTGGGTAGTTAAAAGATAATTATCAGGCAAATACTCAGTTTTATACCTAGATAACCTGTGTAATCCTCCCCCAATTAACTTAGCATTAATATAAATTTCTCTATAAATTTTTTCGTGGGGATATAAATAATGAACATCTCCCGTAGCAATTACAATCTTATTTTGTTTTTGAGCTTCTGAAATAATTTTGATAATTGTTTGTTTAATTATTTCTATTCCATTTACGTAGTTATCACTAGAATCACCATCTAATTCATAAATAATATGTCGGTATGCTGATATAGGTTGTATTTCGATATAATCGTAAAAAGCAATAGCTTTTTGTAAATCTTCATCATTTTGATTCAAAGCAATATTGAAAATATTACTATCACAACAACCGCTTCCTATAATTAACCCTTCTCTATGTTTTTCTAGATTAGATTTTAATAATCTAGGTTTTTTGTAAAAATCTTTAGTTAAAGCGCAGCTCAATAAATAAAATAAATTACGGTAACCGACTTGGTTTTTAACTATTACACTAATATGATAAGGCCTTTCATATTTATTATCAAGAGCACCTTTTAAATCAAACAAGTTTGTAATTTGTCGTTCTTTTAATTTTTCTAACATTTCCATGAAAATCATAACAGTCGCATTTGCATCAAATAAAGCACTATGATAATTTCCTTCTAAGGTAGATTTAACTTTAAGAGCTTTTACAATATTTTTCAAAGAAAAAGTTTTTAAACTTTTACTAAAGAATTTTTGTGCTAAAGACAAAGTATCTATAGTAAGAACCGCAGGAAATTTCAGGCATAGTTGACGGCTTACTTCCCGTAAAAATTCAATATCAAAAGACACATTATGAGCTACCAAGTTATATCCTTTGATAAATTTAAGAAATTTTGGCATAATAATACTAATATTAGGTTTATTTTGTAAATCCTCATTGCTTATATGAGTTAATGTTTGAATAATAGAACTTAAATTAACTTCTGGATTCACAAATTCATGAAATATTTGATCAGTTACTACTCCATTTTCTATTTTAATAGCAGCTATTTCAATAATTTTATCTCTTGTTTTCGAAAAACCAGTTGTCTCTATATCTAAAACTACATAATCTTGTTTTTGTAAAATAAAATCAGAGAACTGATCTTTATAAAACTCTTGATTAGTCACAAAAATAGGTTTTTCTTCGATAAAATCTAATTCAACCCCTAAAATAGGCTTAATTTTTTTACCTTGAATATATCTGTTAATTTCAGGATAAGCGTATACTCCATTATGATCTGTAAAAGCAATAGCTTCATGTTGCCATCTTTCAGCAGTTTCTATATAATCTTTTGCGCTAGTAACAGCATCTAAATTAGACATTTTTGTATGCAAATGAAATTCAATTCTTTTTTTACCGCAGTAATCATCTATTCTTTTCATATAGTAAGGAGTTGCATCTATAATTACGTAACTTTCTAAATTAAAATAAAATTCTTGTTTACTTTCAGACAAAGAAGTAACTATTTCTATTAATAGACCTTCTTTTAATTTTGTTTTAATATCTTCTAATTGGTGTTTTTGCGCATTATTAAAAAACTTACTAACTAAAATAGAATCTTGCTTTGTTTCTGGCTCAACTAAATAAAAAGTAAAACGTTTATTCTTGATCTTTTCATTTCTATCCTTAAATAATTGAACATACCCTTTAATTTTTATTTTTTTATATTTCTGTTTAAATAGTTTTAATTTTTCTTTAGAAATAGGAATATCCTGAAATAAGATCTCAGGTACTATATCATTATGTTCAGCAAGTGTTGTTACAACTGAACTTGATGCAGGCAACATATGATTTGTAGGTAAAATATCATTTTTAAGTTTAAAATCAAAATTAATACCATAATTTAACTCAAATAATGTCTGTAATTTTTTCAATATATAAGTAATATCTTGAGAAATAATTTCTAATGTTTGAGTTTCAATATGAAATTGAAATATTCTTTGATGAGTATCAATTAAAGGTATTTTATCAAAAATACGATATATTTTATTTTGATCGTTCAAATCAATAATTTTATTTAACATATATTTAAATTTTTGGGGCCATAGATGATGATTATATAAATGATCAAAATAACTAAATTTCCAACGAATATCAATATTCAGTTGTTTAATCAAGTTACGGGTTTTATGATGAAAAAAATTTTTAAATTGAACAGCAAATAAGTCTAATTGTTCAACTTGGATAGGTATATGAGAGGCTTCGAAAAAACAAGTCCAACTATTTTTCAATTTATTTACAAGTACTTCTTTTAAATCAAATTTTGGCAAATCTATACTTTTTAATATGTTTATGAAATTTTTATATTCTAAAGACATTGTTATTGTTACTCTTTTATTTATTTTATTTTTTCAATTTCTAACTAAACCATATTTTATTTTAGTTCGAAACAAGATATATATTTGTTTTAAGAGATTAGATAATATATATAAAAAAAGAAAAAACACATGAATTACTACCATGTGATACTATAAGTTAATTTTATATCTGGTACTGATGATCGGATTTGAACCGACATGAGTTATACACTCGTTTGATTTTGAGTCAAATGCGTCTACCAATTTCGCCACATCAGCATTAAAAATTTTTTAACCATTCTTTTTTTATTATAACACATTATAAATAATAATTTAAATAGTTACACAGTTACATTCCGTAAAATCTTTTTTTCTATACTCAAAATTATTGTATATTTTCATAAATTCCATAATAAAATCCAAATACCTCATAATTACAGCATGAGTAAATTTAAATATTTAGTGATTAATTTTATTTGAGAATAGCCTTAATTTTATGTTAGTATGAAGATAAACTGAAAAATAAATGCGATTTAGAATATTCCTAATAATCAAAAGAAAGTGATTTTCGCTAAATATGTCAACGTCATTATTATTAAAAGAACTTAATACTGCTCAATTAAAAGCAGTTACCAATCTGCAAAATGCATTATATGTTTTAGCAGGAGCAGGGACAGGTAAGACAAAAACTTTGACTACTAAAATTGCTTATTTAATAACTGAAAAAAATATTCCAAGCAAAAATATTCTTGCTGTCACTTTCACCAACGATGCTGCAATAGAAATGAAAAATAGATTATATAAATTTCTTTCTTATTCTTTGTTAAAAGATCTCACCTTAGGAACGTTTCATGTTTTAGGGAATCAAATCTTAAAACAAAACATCAATAAACTTAATTTACAATTAAACAATCATTTTATGATTGCAGATGAATATGAAAGTAAAAATATTATTCAAGAAATATTAAAAAAAATGAATATTAATAAGAATTTATATTCTTTATCTTTTTTGAAAAAAAACATTTCTTACTTAAAAAACCAAAGAATTAAAACCAAAATATCTAATAAATATTATCCCCCTAGTAACCTTACTAATAAAAAAATTGATATACAAATAGAAAAAATCGCCGAATTATACCAGTTTTATTTACAACAAAATAACTTATGTGATTTTGATGATCTGCTTATTTATACTTACCAATTATTGACAAATGATAGCATTGCCGCTATCTACCAAAAAAAATTTGATTATCTGTTAGTTGATGAATTCCAAGATATTGATTTAATACAGTATTATATAATAAAAACAATCGCTCAAAAGAAAAATATTTTTGTAGTAGGAGATCCTAATCAAAGTATTTATAAATTTCGAGGATCAGATATTATATGTAGTCAATTATTACAACAAGATTTTAACGCTTCTCTGAATTACTTAACTCAAAATTATCGTTCGTCTGCTTTAATTTTAGCAAAAGCTAATTCACTAATTCGTCATAATTATTCCGATGATAACCAAAATTTCTATAAAGCATTAAAAGCTGTTAATACATGGAATGGAGAAATGATTTACCAACAATTTAAAGATGCTGAAACAGAAGCTAATTTCGTTACGCAACAAATCATTAGTTTAGTAAATAACAATAAATCTGATTATAATGAAATAGCAGTATTATATCGTTTTAATTACTTAGAAAATGAAATAGAAAATCATTTAATAATGAAACAAATACCTTATAATATACAAAACAATTTTTCGTTTTACCAAAAAAAAGAGATACGCGATTTTATAGCTTATCTCAAGATTATACTATTCCCTCAACAAGATTTGGTTTTAAAAAGAATTTTAAACGTCCCTAAACGTGGTATTGGTAATAAAAGTATTAAAAAATTAGAACACATTGCTACAATGAAAAATATTTCTTTATGGGAAGCTATAAACTATTTACCCAAAAAGACTAAAAAAGAATATAATTTAAAAACTAAATTAGATAACTTTAAAAACATATTTACAATAATTAATAATAAAATCCACAATAATATAATAAATTTAACCAATATCGTCAATTATATCGATAATATTATTGGATATTCCCAAAAAATCAGCCTAAACAAAACACAAAAACTTGATAACAATCAAAATTGTATAAATGAACAACAAACGGAAAATATTATTAGATTACAAAATATTTTGAACAAATCTGAAACTATATTAAAAGGAACTTTTTTTGAAAAGTTAAGATTAGTAATTGATAACATTGTTTTATCTAATGAAAATAATAACTTTCATTTACATAAAAAAGTTACTTTATCATCTATTCATAAAGCCAAGGGATTAGAATTTGTGACTGTTTTTCTTGTAGGGTTTGAAGATTTACAAAATTATCAAGAACACAATTATATCCTGGATAATTATTCCTTAGAAGAGGAAAGACGTTTAGCTTATGTAGCTATTACTAGAGCTAAACAAAATTTATACATTAGTAGTGTACAAAAAAGATTTTTATTCGGAAAAGAACTATTATTAAAACCTTCCATTTTTATTAAAGAAATGAATTTATTCCCACATTGTCAAAAGAATTATTTGGACAATAAAACACAAAAAAAATTTTATTTGCCTAAAAAAACTTTTAAAACAGGTCATAAAATAATGCATAAACACTTTGGAAAAGGGATTATTATTGCAATTAGTAATCCGATAGCTACTGTTCTTTTTCAAAAACCTCACGGCCTGAAAAAAATACTAATTACATATCTATCCTCCTTAAATAAATAATTATTTTTTCAATTAATCATTTATCCTATCCTAAAAAATATGTTTTATTTACACATATTTCAAGACAATTTAATAATTTGTTGTATTTTAGTGTGAATTACTACTCGCATTAAAAAAATAAAATTCCTAACTTGTATGTGTCTAATTTATTATTCTAATTAATTCTAGCATCTATTATCTGCTCAAATAGTTTGTGATTTTATAAATATGTATAATTTATCCAAGACTCCTATTAACATAATTTTCTCAGTTAAACAGATTAATTTCTTTCGAGAAAAATATATCAACTTCAATATACTCTGATTTTTCATAATAAGATTATGGCAATTAAATAAGCTAATTAAAAGAAAATTATCAGTTAGAATAGAAAGTTTATAATAGCAAAAAAATAAAATTTAGTTTTTGCGCCGAAACAATAAGTAAATATTGTATTTACGAATTCAAAGAAGGAAAGCGAAATAATCCAAAACCACTTAAAAGACAGTCAGTTGATAGTAATACAAAACTAACTACCAACTGAATTAAGCCTCAAATATTAGAAAAACAAAAGTTTAATTTATATCATGAATATAATTAACAGATACTAGTACATAAATAAAAATTTTGTTTTAATTTAGGGTAAAAGAAAATTAATTTCATATATTATGAAAGAATTATTGAAAAAATTGCATTTAAATTTGAAAAAAATTAATTAAGAGGGCAATAAAGCTAATTAAACCGCATAAACTTCTTTAAAAGCATCTTCAACATCTTCTATAGTTACTATTTTACGTTCGTTTTTTGCTGTTTTAGAAATAATACTATTTAATAATTTTTCTAATTGTCTATTAGAAAGCATAAAAAAAGTTTTTGGTGATGATGCAAATCGTTCAATTTCCGCATTTACCTCATTCAAAAGATAATTTAGAGCATTGTCGTGGTATTTATTTTTTCTTTGTTTAATGCGAAGTTTTAAAAAGTCTTCACGTTCTTGCTGATTACCTGGTTTAACTTCGATATGATAATCAAAACGAGATTTAATAGCCTCATCTAATTGATCATAATAATTGGTAGCACCAATAATTAGAATTGGTTTTGTCGGATCATTTTCGGTACTAGTTAATTCCACTTTAAATTGGTTTACAATATTAGCTAAATCTTTACTATTATTTTCGCTATTTTTTGATAAATCTTTAAAAATTTGTTCACACTCATCCAAAAAAATAATAGATCCATTGATATTTGCCCTTTTATTATTTAATCTCACATCTTGAAATAAGTCACGAACTTTTTGTGGCCCTTCTCCCACATAACTACATGAAAAATCAGGAGCTGCAAGTTCATAATAAGAAATATTATCTCCTGCTTTCTTAGCTAAAGCTCTTGCTAGAAAAGTTTTTCCTGTTCCGGAACAACCATAAAAAATAACTCCTTGTGGCGGCTTAATTTCGCCTAATCCTTGATAACAATAAGGTTTTTGTATATAATGAAGAAAATTTTCTAAAGCTTTTTTTTCTGTTTTCATTCCGATCAAATTATCATATTCAGGCAATTTAGCTTTTTCTTTTGGCTTGAACTTAGTATCTTGAGGTAATATATAATCTTGTGCTTGTGATTTCGAAGAAACATTTGAACCAGAATTTTCTCCTTCGTTTGAAATTTTCTCTTTTTGTGAATCATCTATCTTTTTTTCAGATTCATATTGAGTCTTTAACTCTTTTGTAATGTTTTGAAATTTTTCGTCACATATATCTTGTAAAGCTTTATCAACGTCATATTCTAGAAATAATTCTTTAGGCATTTTTTCTAAATTATGAAAATGGCGCTCATATTTTCTGGTTAAAGACCAAACAAAAAAACAGCCAAATAACAAAGCGAAAACAAAAAAAACAAAAAAAATAATCAACCAAAAATCATAATTTTTATTAAATTTAATTTTTTTTTTTAATATATTGTTCCTCCTTTAATTCAAAAACTAATTATTACTTCTTTTTTTTGTTATTAATCTATATTTTTCATTTTTGAAATTATCTGACATAATATTATCGTTCTGTAAAGCAACTTCTTCTTTCTGAGAAAATTTATCTGGAATTAAATTTTTGACTAATTTAGATTCTAATTGATACCTTTTTTCTTTATTAAAAGAAATGAACTTAGGATCTACTAAATAATGAGATAAAGGTGTGTTGTCAGATTTTATTTGAACATCTTCATTGTTTGGTTGATTAATTTTTCTTGAAGAGCTCGCCATGTCTAGTTCATTGTCCCATTGCATATGCATGTTGCTTATAAATTTACTAAATGCAATATCATTTAAAAAGATAGACCCTGGCGAACCTTTTTCCATAGCTCCTCTTGGTAATATTTTGCCTAGCGGAAAAAATTGTTTAATATGTAAATCAGAATATGTTTGTTCATTGTCATTTTGATACTGAGTTTTCACCCAAAAAATAAAAATTTTTCCATATCCATTTTTTTCATATTTAGTATCTTTGTCTAAAAATAAATTTAATTTGGTTGCTTCTTCTCGAAATAATTCTGTTAATTTCCCAATTTTATCTAATCTGTCATCATTTAAAGATAGAAGTTCATCCACACTATTTAAATTAATAATACAGGAATAATTTTGTCCAATAAGAACAATAATTTTTTCTTTATATATACGATAATTTTTAAACGAAAAAGGTTCCCATGAGTCAATTAATCGATGTTGTTGTAATATATCATTTATTGTTGATTCCCCTTCTTTTTTAAAAATCGTTCCATTCTTTATCAGATGCGAAGGTATAAAAAAATGTCTAATATTTGCATTATTACAATTAAAGATATTTGGCAAAATCTCTTCTTTTCTGTTGGGAATTGTATTTATAACAATTTTTATTTTAGGTTTTCCCACAAAATCTGAGAATTTTATCGATTGGCTTTTTTTATAGATGTTTTGGATTACATCATTAGTTTGTGTTTGTTTAGTAAAAAGAAAATTATAATTATCGGTTACATCAAAATCCATTTCTAAAGTTAAAAAATCTGTTAAAATTTTTAAATCTTTTTCTGTTATGCCGATGTCTTTACTAGCATTTTGAGAAATACCAAGAATAACTTGACATTTTCCGTCAATAAAAGGGATTTTTTGGAATTCTTTTGCAGAATAAGAAAAAGTGACATCATAATCATTCGAACTAGTAAATATTCTGTTCAAGGAAAGTTTTTTGTAATTATTTTTAATTATTTTTGTATTAACAATATCACCTTGTTCAGCTAATATACAATTATCTAAATTTTCACCTTCATAATAATTAATATTAAAATATCTTGTTATATCATTTTGATTAGATAATGTAACCTTTGCTTTCATATGTAAATATAAATCTTCATTTTTACATAATTGGGTATCTTCATATAAAGATAAGTTAAACCCATATTTTTCTTCTAATTTCTGTTCCCCTTCTTTTTCTAGCACGTTAAAGGGTTCTATTTTTAATAGGAATTGAGCTAACGGAATATTTTCTTGTTTTTTTGTTTGAAAACAAAGAGAGTTATCAAAAAATGATTCTGGAATATTGATAGCCAAATTTGCTTTTAATTGCAAACAAAGATTATGACAAAAAAACGAAACAAAAAGAAAGTTAATAATATTAATAATATTTTTTAATTTGAAACCAGACATAAATACTCTCTTTCAAAAAGTACAGAAAATATTTTTTTAAATCAATTCTTTTTAATTCTTGTCCAAAAAGAAATATTTAAAAAATATTAAGATTAATTACTTTCTCTTTGGATTTCGCTCATTTTGTTTTGGTTTAATAATTTCACACTTTTAATTTGTGGTGCATCTTCTCTTAGTTTTGAAGTCCATCTCATACCTTGAATCTTAGGGCCTTGAGGTCCGCCATCTCGTTTCAGTTTATTACTTTCAGGTGTATTTTCATTTTGATCTACTAGATCATATTCAACTATGGTTTGTACACATTGCATATAATTATCATAGTCATCAATTTTTTTATTTAATTTTTGTAATTCATTTTTCAGAAGATTAAAAACTTCTTTATTTAAAGATATACTTTGTTGAAGTTGTATAAAAACTTTACATGTAGTAGGAGTATTTTGATTATTTGGGTTTCTATCACAAAGAAGAGGATAATTTTTTGTATCATTTTCATAATATTTAGCCCATAGATTCTTATCTAATTTCTGACCATATAACCACTCTGCGGCGTGTAATTGTGTTTTTGATCCGTTATTTTCTTTCCATGGCACTAAACGATTATAAACCATTGATAAAGGGAAAAAATCTATTGGTTCTTGATTATCACCCACTTGAAATTGAGTATGAAACCCATTTCTAGTATCTACCAGTGTTAAATTTTTTTTATCATCAATTTGGTGTTCTGGTTTATTGAAGTTATCTTGATGTAATAAAACAATTTTATAATTCATACTCAAACGATTATATCTATCTAAAACATCATCCGGTATTTTTTTTAAATCATCTGGGTTCAATTTAATTTCATGTAACATATTTAAAACATAAGTATGTTTAGCATCATCTCTTCCTAAATATTCATTTTGTGGAAACAAATGTTTTGGCTTAATTTTTTTGTTCGGATTTCTTTCGTTTAAATCTTCGTAGTAAGAATAATATTCAGTATTTTTTAATTCTTCACGTTTGTCTTCAACTAATAAAAATTGACCTTTTTTTACTTCTGCTAACGGAATATCTTCACTTACTATAGCCGTAAAAAGATCTAATTTAATAGCTGCATAAATAAAAGCAGAAGATAGAAAACATAGCATTATAGAAGATAACATCAATATAAATCTTTTTTGTAAACTTCTTTTTCTTTGCAATATTTATTTACTCCAATCAATTTATGAAATGATAAATTAAATAATAAATACTTATATTTTATTATTTTTACTTTCTTAAAAATAATTTTTAAAATATATGCCAATAATTATAACATATTATAAAATAATTATCAAATTTTTTCAGATAATTATTTTTTTGCAATAAAAATCAAAAAACATCTTTGACTATGAAACAAAAAAAGATCGAATTTAATATAACAATGTTGCGCCATTAATATTATCTCCTGTCTTAAATCTTAAATTTTAAACATTCTAAAATAATCTTCGCGCTTATGAACTATTGTTTTTAAACCAGAACAACAAAAGAATTAATTTTACTTCTCGATGAATAACAACTGTTCTTTTTTTGGTAGTATTAAATAAAAAAAACAAGAAATCAAATCAATCCCTCTTGCTTCGCCGCTTTCGAGGGAGGCGAAAGACCCATCATAAAGTAAATTAGACGAATTTATAAATTTTAAGTAGTTAATAATAATCGTTTAAATTGGGAAGGTTAATAAAACTTTATTTCTGAAAAAATCTCTATAACCATAAAAAGAAACTAACAACAACAAATAACTTTTAACCAAAGATATCGCCGATTTTACCATTTTGAATTCTTTATGAAAGTAATTAGTTAGTTTATCTTAGAACTTCTCCGAAGAAACTTGTGCTTAATAATCAACAAAGAAAAACGTATCTTGCTAACATTTAAGCTAACTAAAGAATACACCTTAACCAAAATACACAATAATGAACAAATAAAATATTTTAGTTTATTTATTTACCTATTTGATTTTACACACGTCATTTGGAACTTATACCTTTATTGTTCAATAGCTTTATTTACTAATTAAATAAATTAATGAGTAAATCATAACAAATTTTCTATTTCGCAAAATAATCTAAATATTTTTTTGTAAAAGATAAATTATTAAAAATCCAAATAGGCATAATGAAAATAACTTCAATTATACAAAATATCATTATTCATGGATTAAAAAGGCAGTTAAAATTTTATTTTTAAAAAATTGTTAAAATAATATTTATTTTTAATCTGTTTAAATTGAAAATAAATATCTAAACGAATAGAAAAATTATCCCTGTATTTATAAATACCAGGAAAAATTTTTATATAACTTGTTCCAAAATAAACTTTTGTATTAATTAATGAATCAATATTAGCAACAAAAATTTTATTTTTTTGCGCATCATATTTAATATTGTCATTTTGATAAACTATTGCAAAATTTTTAAGAATTTGTTGTTTTATATCTGCAGAACAATTCCCTATAAAATAAGGTATTTTTTTAGATATTTTATATAATACTGAACAATCAACTAAATTATCCAAATAAAACTCAAAATCTTGAGTTTTAGTTTGATCTTTGTTGCCTAGATAAAAAATATTTTCTTTGTCTAAAAAAATTTTTTCCATTATGTACTTGACATAAAAGAAATAAACAAAAAGTAAAATTATGACAATAAAACAAAACAAAACTTTGTGTTTCATTAATCAATCTCCATTTATTAATGCTTTAGATTTTATACTATTTACGTAGATAAAAAAATAACCTAAATACACAAAGTACAATCTAATACCAACCAATTTTAGTTTGTTTATATGTTGTTAAAAAATTTCTTTTTTGCTTGAAACATTTTGAGAACAACAAAAAGTAGAATCCTTTAGTTTAAAGCTATAAAAGAAGAAAATGATTTTATAAAAATACTAACTCTATGTAATATTCGATCAACAAAATCAGCATGCTTGCTAAAAAAAATTTATAATCAACATTCATTTTTGGGTTTTATTTTAATAAATACAACTTTTCTAATCAACTTCAACTTAACCAATTAAGCCAAAAATTTATTTATTAAAATAAATTTTCTAAATATTATTATTATTTCTGTTGTGCATCAGATTGAAGCAAATATCTTTATTTTACGTATAAAGATTTATTATTTAATTATTTAAGGAATGTCTAAATGCACAAAATATATCCATTATTATACTATGAAAAATGCATTTATAACGAAAACTTTATAAAAAAACTTATCATTCAAATTTTAAAAAGTGAAAAATTCTACTATAAAAATTCATTTGAGTCATTTAATTTTTATATGTAACTTTTTTTAAGATAAAAAATAAACTAAATAGGTTATTATGAATAATAACCTATTTAGTTTATTTAATGATTATGTCAAATATATGATTTATAAAGTAATTAGATCCTAAAATGATTTAATGCTAAAGATAAGAGTATTTAAAACATTTACAAGATAGAAAAAGTTTAAATCAATGACAACAATTACATTTTTTCTAAAATAGGTATTCCTAATAATTTTAACCCTTCTTTTAAAACAACTAATACTGTTGTAATTAATAAAATGTTAACATCTTTTAATATAGGGTCATCAGCTAAAATTTTTTCTCGAGAATAAAACTGATTAACATATTTAGCTATTTTTAAGAGATATCTAGCCAAAATACTAGGCATATGTTCTTGTATAGTTCTTTCTAATATAAGAGAAAATTGATCAATTAGCTTAATTAAAACAAAATAATGTTCTTGTTTATAAAAATGCTGCATTTTCTCCCATTTTAATTGATTTATGTCAAATCTATTTCCTAGTTTGCTCATAACTGAACTAAGCCTAACAAGAGTATATTGCAAATAAGGGCCTGTATTTCCTTCGAATTGAATCATGCTTTTCAAATTAAAATCAATATTTAGATGACGATCATTTTTCAAATCATTAAAAATAATCGCCCCAATAGCTATTTTTTGAGAAATCATCTTTATGCTTTTTAATCGAATATTTTTTTTGCGAATCATCTTTGCTGCTTCTAACGAAGTTTTCTGAATAATATCCAGTAACCTATAATTATTATGCTTACGACTAGAAATTTTAATATTATTAAATAATATCAATCCAAAATTAATATGTTTTATGGCTAGATTATAACCTATTTTCTGTACAATTTTTTCTAATTGTTGATAATGTAATTTTTGTTCGTTCCCTACAATATATAAATTTTTTTGAAAATTAAATCTTTTATAACGATAAAGCAGACAAGCAACATCTCTGGTTAAATATAATGTGCTGCCATTATCTTTTTGCATTAAAGCCGAAGGAAGACCATCTAAGTGCATAATATAAGCTTTTTTTTCTAACACGACTAACTTTTGATCACGTAATCTTTTTAATAATTTCAGCGCTTTATGGTGATAAAAAGATTCTCCCATATAATAATCAAAAGTAACACCTAATAACTTATAAATTTTTCGGAATTCCCTAAGAGAAATAGTTTTAAACCATTTCCATAATTGAGTAATTTGTGACTGTTTTTCTTCTAATTGTTTAAAAAGATCTTTAGCCTTTTGGTGTAGTTTTTCATTCTCACGAGCTTTCTTATGAAACAAAATATAAAGCTTTTGTAATTCATGTACAGGATCTTGTAAAATGGTTTCTTTTTGCCCCCATTTTTGATAAGCATAAATTAACTGCCCAAATTGTGTGCCCCAATCTCCTAAATGATTTATGCTTATTGTCCGATATCCTAATTTCTGATAAATATTTTTTATTACATTTCCGATAATAGTAGAACGAAGATGTCCAATCGAAAATTCTTTAGCAATATTAGGTGACGAATAATCCAAAATGATAGTTTGTTGGTTTTGTATCATTTGACCATATTGATCATTCGATTTGTAAACATTTAACAAAACTTTTTTACTAACTAAACTTCTTTGTAATCGAATATTTAAAAAACCATTATCCAAAAAAATATTTTCAATTTCCTTTAACGTCTCTAATTCTTGTTTAAAACAATTAAAAATTGCTAAAATATCTTTGTTTAATTTGCTTTGATAGATAAATAATGGTATATAAAAATCAAATACTTTTGTTTTATCACTATTTTTAATAATCGTTTCGATATTATATTTTTGATTTAATATACTTACTATTTTTTGTTTAAGTCCTTCTAGATACATAAAAATTTATCCTTATTAAATTTCATTTTATTTAACAATTATCCATTGGCACCTTTTACTAGAAAACCATAATTTGTTGGAATAATGACTTCATTTGCTGAAAATAATAATAAATTATATTATTTGACTTTTAAATGATCTAACGCTTTTTGAAAATAATCTGGCAAAGGAATTTCTAACTGTAAATACTGATTAGTAATAGGGTGGTAAAAGTTTAGCTTCTTAGCATGCAATAATTGCCTTCGAATGTTCCTTAACATGTGATAATTGTCTTTGCATTTTATAGTCTTTTTCCCATACAACTGATCACCTACAACAGGATGGTTTAAATAATCGAAATGTACTCTAATTTGATGAGTTCTTCCTGTTTCTAATTCCACCTCTAATAAAGAAAAATTATCAAATTTTTCTAACGTTTTAAAATGAGTAATAGCTTGTTTGCCTTGAGAAGAAACAGCCATTTTTAAACGATTACCTAAATCTCTTTTAATAGGTAATTTTATAGTACCCTGAACGCTTAAAAAACCATAAATTAAAGCATAATAAAACCTTTTAATTTTTCTAGCTTGCAGTAATTTTTGGGTCTTAGAAATGCTTTCTTCTGTTTTGCCAACGATAATAAGACCTGTAGTATCTTTATCTAAACGATGAATAATCCCCATCCTATCATTTTGAGGAAGTTTATTGAAGCCTATTATCTGACTGAGTAATCCATTGACTAAAGTAACACCTCGGTAATTAGGAGAAGGATGCACTACTAAATCATAAGGTTTATTAATGACTGCTAAATAATCATCTTCATAAACAATTTCTAAATTTAAAGGCAAAGGAGTTAAATAATGAAAATGATTTTCATAGATTGTTTTTACTATAATTAAATCATTTTTTTTTAAAAGATAACTTTTTTTGGGAATTTGACTGTTAACTAAAATATTTTTAGCCATAATTGCATTATGGCATTTTTGTCTGCTCAAGTTCATTTTTTGTGCTAAAAAACGATCTAAACGTATTCCTTGTTCTATTAAACTTACTAAAAATTCTTTCATATTGATTAAAAAACCTATGAACTATTACAGTTTATCCTAATCATCATTGAGGATCTTGAGTTGTTTGAATTTGATTTTTTTCATCAGCAAGTCTTTTCTTTTCTTCTTCTAACCAAATAATTTTCCCTGTTTTATATATTTCTTCTATGTCTTTAGATACCAAAGTTTCAATTTCTAATAAATATTCTACAATTTTAGTTAAAAGTTTTTTATTATCTAAAATAGTTCTTTTAGCCAATTCATAACAATTAGAAATGATATTTTGGATACTCTGATCAATTTCTAAAGCTTTTGAATCTGAAAAATCTTTGTTATTAAATTGAACTAATCCTAAATCGCTCATACCATATTTAGTTACCATCAATTTAGCTATTTCTGTGGCTTGTTGAAAGTCTGAATGAGCTCCGCTAGAAATATCATCCAAAAATATTTCTTCAGATGCTCTACCAGCTAATAAAACAGTAATTTGAGTCAATAATTGCTTTTTAGATAAAAAAACATGATCTTCTTCTGGCAACATCAAATTATATCCGCCCGCATCGCCACGTGGAATAATAGTTATTTTATGAATTTTTCTACCATTTTCAGATGTTAATCCTAGTACGGCATGTCCTGCCTCATGATAAGCTACCAAATTTTTCTCTTTTTGAGAATATTTACCAACTTTTTTAGTTGAACCAACTAACACGCGATCAATAGCTTCATTAATATCGTCATTTTCAATTTTAAAACTTCTTCTTCTGGTAGCTAACAAAGCTGCTTCATTCAAAATACCTTCTAATTGAGCTCCGCTAAAACCTGGCGTTTGTTTAGCTATTTCATCTAAATTAATATTATCTGCAAGTTTTTTATTAGACGCATGTAATGTTAAAATAGCTTTACGATCTTTAATGCTTGGTAAATTAATAGTAAAACGACGATCAAACCTGCCAGGTCTTAATAAGGCTGAATCTAAAAAATCAGGTCTATTAGTGGCAGCAATTACAATAACTCCTATATTTTGGTTATAACCATCTAATTCAATTAATAATTGATTTAAAGTTTGTTCCTGTTCGCTATGACCAGATTGCATACCCCTCTGACGAGCTAATGTTTCAATTTCGTCTATGAAAATAATACAAGGAGAATTTTGTTCTGCTGTTTTAAATAAATTTCGAATACGAGCTGCACCAACTCCCACATATTTTTCAACAAATTCTGACCCAGAAACAGCTAAAAAAGATACTCCCGCTTCACCAGCTACTGCCTTAGCAAGTAAAGTTTTACCTGTCCCAGGAGGACCTGATAATAAAACACCTTTAGGAATACGAGCTCCCATATCTTTATATTTTGTTGGATTTTTTAAAAAATCAATTAACTCCCGCATTTCCTCTTTTTCTTCTTCAGAGCCTGCAATATCTTTAAAAGTTAATCTAGATTTTTTATCATATTTGTTATTAGGTTGAATGTTGTTGTTTTTATCTGAAAATTGATCCATAAATCTATTTGTAGTAGTTTTAAATAAAGTAAATAAAAAGTAAAGTGTTAGTATAAGTATACACCACGAAATAGTCTTAAATAAAGGACCAAACCCCCAATATGGATCTAATTTTCGAGGACTACTTAAAATACTCTGATATCTGAAATTATTTGGGTTTTTCTTTATTTTCTCTTGAATCTTATCAGTTATTACGTCATAAATATGACCTGTAACTGATGTATATAATTTAGTTTCTTTTTCAGCAAAAAGGTCATTATACACTAATTGTTCTACTTCTAAATCATATAAAACAGGGAAATCACTGACTATTATGGGTTTGATCTGAAGGATTTTACTATCATCTACTTCTAACCCATATAATAATTCCCCTATGTAAGTTTCTTTTTTAATTTTTTGTTCCAATTTATTATATAAAGATGTAAAAAAACCTACTAATAAAATAATAATAATAACATGCCAAATACTAATTTTATCTAAATTATATGGTAATTTTTTCATAAATTTTTTCCTTAAAAAATTATTTATATTTTACTCATTAAAATCTTTACTGCACCATGCACTAATCAATAAGTCGAGTTTGTTTTAATAATGTCAATACCTAAGTATTTTTGTAAAACCTCTGGAACAACAACGTGTCCATCTTTATTTTGATAATTCTCTAAAATAGCTGCCATAGTTCTTCCAATAGCTAGCGCAGAACCATTTAAAGTGTGAATATATTGCCTTTTATCTTGACTATTAATCCTGAATTTAATATTAGCTCTTTTGGCCTGAAAAGTTTCTGCGTTACTAATAGAAGCTATTTCATAATATTTTTGTTGACTAGGCAACCACACTTCAATATCATAAGTTTTAGCCATACTAAACCCTAAATCCCCAGTAGATAATAAAACAATTCGGTAAGGCAATTCTAATTGTTGTAAAATTGTTTCTGAATCCTTTAACATTTGATCTAATTCCATATAAGAATATTGAGGCTCTACAAATTGAATTAATTCAACTTTATTAAATTGTTTTTGCCTTAAAATACCTCTAGTATATTTACCGGCAGCTCCTGCTTCTTGTCTAAAACAAGTAGTGTAACTTACATATTTAATGGGCAATTGATTAACATTAAAAACTTCATCACGATGTAAATTAACAGTAGGAACTTCCGCCGTCGGATTTAAATACCAATTTTTTGTGTTTAAATCAAGTTTAAAAACCTCTTTTTCAAACTTTGGCAATTGACCAGCCGCAAACATAGATTTATCGTTAACAATAAAAGGGGGGGTGATTTCCAGATAATTTTTACGCACATGAACATCAATCATAAAATCGATTAAAACTCTTTCTAAACGAGCCCCCATCCCTTTTAAAGTAACAAACTTACTGCCTGTAATTTTAGTTGCTGTTTTAAAATCTAAAATATTTAATCTCTCTCCTATTTGTACATGATCTTGCACTAAGAAATTTTTAACTGGGATATTTTGGGGATAGCGGTATATTTCTATGTTATCATGAGTGTTTTCTCCAATAGGAACTGAATCGTGTGGTATGTTAGGGATACTATATAAAATATTTGTAATCTGATCTTCGATAATCCCCAAATTTTGTTTTAATCTTGCTAAATCTTTTTTTAAAAGTGACATTTCTAAACAAATATCGTTATCTATAACTCGTTGTTTTAGCTTGGATGAAGAAATTAAACTTGATAATCGATTATTTTTAAATCTTATTTTTTCTATTTGAATGACTAACTTTTTTTTAGATTGATATAAATCAACTAACTCCTTTAAAAAATTACAATTAATTTTTCTGGTTTGTAATTTGGCAATAACAAAATCTATATTATTAAGTACAAATTTTATATCTAACATAAAAACAACAGTTATCCTTTGTTAATATAATTTCAAAAGTTTCTTAATAAAATACAAAATAATTTATAGAAAATAAAAAAGAAATAACAAAGAACCAAGTAAATTAAAAAAATTCTGTACAAAATTGTTGGATCAATTTTTTTTAAAATTCTTTTTTTATTTATGTTTGCATATTGTTAAATAATTTGCTTAAACGTGATTTTTGTCGAGCTACAAAATTAGCACCAAAAACACCCTTAGATAGACTTTTATCTAATTTTTTATGAACTAATCGTAAAAATAAAGTAGCTTTTTCCTCTTCTACGGAAGTAACATAATTTTTAAACCTCTTAACAGCCGTTCTAACAGATGCTTTAAAAGCAGCATTTCTTAATCTTCTGGTCTCGTTAGTTTTATTACGTTTTTTTTGTTGTTTAATATTTGCCATTTTTCCCCTCTTACATGCGTTGAATTAAATTTATTTACATGTTCTATATTGCATGCAAAATATTATGGATGATTTATTTACTTAAACAAAGCTGAATTAAAATTCCATATTTTTGTATTAGATCTTGAAAAATATATACAAAAAATTATTTAGAATCTAATATTTAACTAGTATTTTAAAATGTTTATTTAAATGATAAATCAATTAATTTAATTCTTTATACTACTATTCTACACATATTCTCATTATTTAGATATAGTTTTATTTCATATTAAAAATATTTTCATTTATAAAGATAAGTAATTTTTTCAAAATCATTTTTTTAATTTTTATTTATAAAAATCATTCTCATGAATCAACTACAATATTCAAATTTAATTATCCAAAAATAAAGTGATGAGTAAAGTTTTACAATTAAATAAAAATAATAATGATAAGCTTCTTAAAAAGACTTTTATTTGAAAAATCTACTACTACTTTTTTTACTAATCCATGCAATTCTTATTATATCATGATTCATTTTAAGATTGAATTAAATACAAAAATTTGTTAAAATAACCGTGGTGAATTATTTCAGAAAGTTAAGTTACACCATGCTAGATAATGAAAGAAGGAGATGGTTTGTCAATGTCAACATTATTACATTTATTTAATCAAAATAAAGATTTAATAGAAAATTTTTTGGATGATGTTTATAAAAACGAAAACTTTGCTGGTAGTGTATCGCATTTTGCCAAAACTGATATTTATAAATGGGATAATTTTTATGAGATAATCATAGAAATGCCTGGTTTCACTAAAGAAGATATTCAAATTTATGTACAAAATGATTGGTTGGTTGTAGAAGCTAAACCGAAAGAAAAACCAGAATACAAAGAAGAAAATAAATCATGTAAACTAGTACAAAAAGAAAGAATTAGCGGCATGATTAGACGCAGTTTTCGAGTTGTCGAAGGGTTAAGTATAAATGATATCCAAGGTAATTTAGAAAATGGATTATTAACTCTCAAAGTTAAACAAGAAACTCAAGAACAACACAAGAAAGAGTATTTAAAATTAAAGTAAGTTAAATTATTAAAAATAAAAAAAATTCAAAAAAATTTTTTTGAATTTTTTTTATTTTTAAAACTAACAATAACATCTGACAAGTTAAGTATAAATATTAATATTGAATATTTTTTAAAGCTTTTTTTATTTTTAATTCATCATCTTTTTTCTTTAACTCATATCTTCTATCATACTTATTTTTAGCGCGAGCTAAAGCAATTTCTAATTTCAACAAATTTCTATCAGAAAAAACTCTTAATAAAACAACAATCATCTTTTTAATTTGAATTTGACTTTTAATTTGTAAAATTTCTTTTTTATGAAGTAAAAGTTTTTTTTTTCTATTTTCTTCATAATTAAAGAAATGACTAAAATTATACTTATTAATTCTCATGTTAAAAATAAAAAGTTCATTTCCTTCAAAATAAACATAAGAATTATCTAAATTAACTTGCCCTAAACGAATAGATTTGACTTCATTACCTAAAAGTTTAACACCTGCTAAATACTTTTTGTACAAAAAATATTCATAAGAAACTTTTTTATTGATAATAATATTTTTCATCATTGTATTATTTCACATCTCTCTCTTCCGTTGTTTGGTGGACTTACAAAGGCAAACCCCCCAAATAAACTACATACAAGAGGGTTAAGATACATATCGAAATATAATAAACTAAAAATTTATATACTAATAATAACCAAAAACAAAAAAATCGAATCAGTCCACATATAGAAGAAGGTTTATTTCAGATTTTTTTGATATTTGTTTAAAGCTGTTTTAACAGCTAATAACGCTTCAGCTTTATCTAAAATTTCTTTTATAATAACATTTTTATTTTCTAAATCTTTGTAATGTAGTAAAAAATGTTTAATTTCAGATAATAAAGGCGAAGGAAGATCATTTATATTCCGATATTTTTCCATAATAAAATCTTTTGTTGGCACAGCAATAATTTTATCATCTAATTCGTTATTATCAATCATCTTGATAATACCAATGGGATAACACTCTACCAATACCATAGGATCTAAAGCTTCTTGAGATAAAACAAAAATGTCAAGAGGATCATTATCATCACAAAGAGTGAGCGGAATAAAACCATAATTAACCGGATAACGAAAAGATGTTTTTAAATAACGATCTAAAAATAAATAACCTGTTTCTTTATCCATTTCATACTTTTTTTTGCTTCCGCCTGGAATTTCGATAAAAGCAATGACTTTCTCGTCGGAAAATCTATTTAAATTTATATTTTGTAACGAATACATGACATAAAACCCTTTCTTTTCGGAACCTCCCTAATCTAGTTTTATAACCTTAACCTAAAAGAAAAACTAATTTAATCGACTAGAAACTGCAATTTTTTAATTTAATTTCATTAGCGAATAAATTTATTACTTCAATGTTTCACGCTTATTAAATAAAAATTTTGCTTGCGTAAATAAAGTTTTCTCTTCTAAAATATTAATAGATAAATGTTGAAAAAAAGAATAGTGTTCTTGTTTATTCATATGAGAAATCAAAACTTTATCAACAAATCTTAATTGTTCTTGTTCGATGATTTCATCTCTAAAAATTTCATATAAACTAAGAAAAAAATTCTTATCAGTGTCATTTTGTTCTAATTTTAAAGCGAAACCAATAGTCAAATGTTCTTTTCTCTGGGAAACATCAAAATTCATTTCTTTTAATGGTTTTGTGCTTTTGTTATTGATAGAATAATGAAAAGAAAAAACTTCAGGTCTAAACGAACGACTCAAATTTTTAATTAAGTGAAATATTAAACTTTGATCTAAAATCTCAATATCATCTGCAGATATAATTTGGTCTAACAATTGATGAACTGATATTTTCATTTCTTCTAAAGAAATTTCTGATTTCATTATATCTACTAAATTTTTAACATAAAAAACCAAATGCTGTTTGAATTTGTCTAAATTATTTTCTCTTAAATGCATAATTTCGTAAATTAATTCTAAAACTGAATACCCTTTAACCTGACAATTGCAAAACGCAATATTAACTGAATTAATCAATTTAGCGTTTTGATGTTTGAAATAAAAATATCCTAAAGATGGTATTTTATGTAATAGGCGATAAAAATCAATAGATTCTAAAGCTATTCTCTCATATTTATCATCAATAAATTCTTCTTTTATACCAAATAAATTTAAGCAACTAAATAACAATTCTATTTTTGGTATATTATATTCAACAACCCCGAAGCAAAATTGCTTCCAATTTAACCATTCTTGAAAAGCAAGACACGGAACAGTTTTAACAGAGTTAATATTGTAAAATAATCTTATTTTTTTAGATAAAAAAGAACCTGAATTATGTTTATAACCTATCAGTAAGTGTTTTTTTTTTGATAAATCATAATCATCAATTAACAAAATAAGATCACTTTCTTTCTCGGCGTCATTACGTTTAGAACTAGACTGATCCGGATCATAATCATCATTATTTAGTTTTGGATTCTTTGTTGCTAAATTATTATCTTTCAAAAAAGTTAATTCTAGCTCTTCTTCTTGCTTTTCCGTATTGATTGCGTAAACATTATCTATACTTAAAGAAAAAAAAATAACAAAAATAATTAATAAAATATTATTAGTTTTACCTAAAAAAAATGTATTTTTTTTCAATATCTCTTTTTTTTATTGCTCATTTCTATTTAGTTCAAATATGTAAAAAAATTTCCACAAATTAATATAAAAATGGTGGCTCTGGGCAGAATCGAACTGCCGACACGAGGCTCTTCAGGATGGCGGATAGAAATATTGCGCCTTGTTTAAATAAATCAGGTTTCAATATGCCCCCCCCCAAACCGGACAGGCCAGTCTCCTGGCATCCGGCTTTCCAAGTGCAACTTGCAAAAGGGCATCAACCTTTCC
>NZ_JAOSID010000010.1 GCF_030588185.1 Candidatus Phytoplasma melaleucae
AGTATAACTAGGGTCTTGGGATAAACCTTTATTTTGTGGATTATTTAAATGATAGATCATTAAATTTCTTTGTGACGGATTAATTTAAACCACTTCCAATCTTTTTTCTATACAATTATATTATGTCTAGCAAGTTTTTGATTTTTTTTAAGTTTTTGATTAATATATTTACATCTTCCATGTTATTATAGATGCCAATAGAAATTCTAATAGTGCTTAAATGATTTATTTTTTGAACAATTAAGTTTGCGCAATGTTTTCCTGTTCTTATATAAATATTTTGTTTAGCTAAAAAATTTTCTATGTCGTGAGCATGAATATTATCAAAATTAAAAAGAATAATGTTATTATTACTGCTATTTGAATTTAGAACCTTGATTTTCGGTATTTCTTTTAATTTGATGCTAATACTATTAGTAATATTTTGGTTATGTTTTTGAATATTTTCAAATCCTATTTTTTCTATAAATTCTAAACTTTTTTTAAAAGCAATGATACCTCCTATGTTAGGAGTACCAGATTCAAATTTATTAGGTAAATTATTTAGAATAAATTTTTGTTTACTGACTTCTTGGATGCTTCCACCACCAATTATAGAAGGCATATATTTATTAAGAAGTTTTTTTTTGCCAAAAAGAACACCTACTCCAAAAGGCCCATACATTTTGTGGGCTGAAAAAGCCATAAAATCAATATCTAAATTTTTTACATTCAAAGGGAAATGTGCCGCTGATTGAGCAGCATCTAAAATAACCAAAATGTTTTTTCTATGAGCTATCTTAGTTATAGTTTTAATAGGTGTTTCATAATCGGGATAGAATTAATGCGTTCGTACCATTTATAATGGTCCATTACATGTAAGCCCCCCACACCACCGTACAAGCAAATTTCTAAGCATACGGCGGTTGAGTAAGTAAAATTACTCTTTCTCTTTCGCCTTGTGAATGGCTTTCCCATTCGCCTTGGTCGGTCAGTGCATCTAAATATTCCAATTTAAACTTTGAATTTCCGACGACTACTATGATGCTGCTTTATCCTTGCCTCCATATTTATTATGTTTTAACCTTTTATATAAAAATAGGTTAAAGGGTTAGGATGATAGAAGTTACTCTGAAAATCCACCGTAAACGACTTTAGGGCAGATAACCTTGACTTAGTTAAAGATTAATATTTAGTAATCAGAAATATAAGATTTTATAAGCAAGGTAGGTCTTGAGTTGAGCCATTGAGTAAATGGTGATAATTTTATATGACTTAGGATGTCAAAACATATAAAAGCCTCAAGATTTAGCAATATAACAGTTATGCTTAAATAAATAATATTTATTCCATTTATACTGTTAGTGTCATGAATTGACATTCACCATGGTCGTTTTTCAGCTTGCATCGCTTAAGGTTTAACTGCTTTTACCTTACGTCACTTTTCAATTCTGCTATAATCTCATTACTTTCGTTTATGAGACCAAACTGATGCTGCGTGATATTATCACAATCACTGCTATTGGTTAAATAGCTAGATTTTCAGGTATCTTTCTCGCCCTCCTAAGGTATTAGAAATATGAGTTAAAGCTATTATTTTGGTTTTATCTGATAAAACTTTTTCAAAGTTAGAAATTGTTATTTGATTATTATGATCTAAAGGAATAAAAACTAATTTAGCTTTTTTTTCTTGAGATATTTTCATCCAAGGCAATAAAGAAGAATTGTGTTCTAACTCAGAAGTAATTATTTCATCTTCTGGTTTAATATTTTTACTTAGTATTTGGGCTAAAATATTTAAAGATTCTGTAGCCCCCTTAGTAAAAATAATCTCTTCTGGTAAGGAATTGATAAAATGAGCTGTTTTTATTCTTGTTTCGTTTATTAATAAGTTATTTTCTATAGATAAAGGATTTAAAGATCTTATATTTAAACCATTATAAATATAAAAATCATTTATCGCATCAATGACATTTTTAGGTTTTAATGTAGTAGAAGCCGAATCGAAATATCTTAATTCAGGATATTTTTTAAAAATAGGGAAATAATCGCGAAAACTATTATAACACATAGTATGTATATAATTTTTCGTTAAAAGTATTATATAAATCAATCAGCAAAATTTGATAAAATCATTTCTTTTAATTTCCCAGGATTTTGAACTATAATATAATCTTTTCCTGGCCCTCCATTTTCAAATAAACTTTGTTTTACTTCCTTATTTTGCAAAAAATTTTCGATGGCTTGTACTTTATATTTATCTTGTTTATTTTTTTTAGCAGCTACAATAATAGCATAAGATGCAAATGTAATGTCTGTTGGTTCGTCGTTTTCTTCTTTCCCTAACCCAATGGAACCTAGTCTAATGAAATTGACATTTGTTCTCATAAAACCAGGACAATTAATAGCTAAATCATATGCATTATGATCATTAAACAATTCTGTTATGCGCATAATATTATTAGTTTTTATAAAATTAAAATGGTAAATATTATCTATATCATTCAAATTTAAATTATAACCTTTTTGCTCAATGATTTGTTCATCTATTTTGATTAAATTTAATTTTTTCAATAATAAAAGTGAACGCGAAAAATCACAAGGAGCAGTGAATAAATCGTTAAAAGGTGCAAACAACAATCTTAAATTACAATATTTTTTAATATCTTCTAAGCAGGTAATATTTAATGGATTTTTTTTATTAGCATATAAACCATATTTAGGATGAAATAAAGGACAAATCATTTCTAATTGTTCTTCTCTATTTATTATGAAAAACTTATTATAAGCTTTCATAGTGTGAAAATTATTAGCAATATTAAAGTCAATTATTTCTTCTTTTAGGGCATCATTACAATTTATTTGGTATTTTTCTTTTAATTGATTCTCGGAAATTACTTCTAAAGCAAAACCTTCTTTATTCATTAAATGTTGCGTTTTTTGTAAAGTTGCTAAAGTAGATGGAAAATTAGTAGCTATTTTAATGATTTTATTTTTTTCCTTAATGGAAAAGTTTTTAGTTTTTATTTCTTGTTTATCATCTATCATATTGGTACCCTTTATATTTTCTTTATTTATGTTTGATTAATGTCTAACCAATTTTTGATAATTTTGTTTCTTATCAATTCAGGGTTATTGATCATAACATAATTAGTTTCGCCGTAAAAAGATTTTTGATCAACATGAAATTGTTTTACTTGCGGATCATTGAGAATTTGTTTGATTATATCTATTTGTTCGCTTGTTTCATTATCTTTTCTCGAGATCAAAGCTATTGCGTAAGATTCTACTAATTCATTTTCTGGTTCTTTATCGTCTGTAATATTAGAACCTATTCTAACAAAATTAGGATTATGATTCATAAAAGCAGGCCAATTAGCCATTAAATCAAATTCATCAGGATTTTCTTCGAATTGGCAAGGAATTTGCGATGTTTTAATGAATTGCAGTTCGTAAGGATTTTGTATATCTTCTAAACTAATATTTAATTTCTTGGTTTTGATTACAGATTCTGGAATATGAATTAGTTCTAAATTATTAAGTAATAAAAGAGATCTTGACATGTCACATGGTTGAATAAAAGAAAAAGACACTGCCAATAATACTTTTAATTTTTTATATTTTTTTACCTTGTCTAAGTTATAAAGATTCTTTTGGTTTTCTTTATTGATATATAAACCATATTTTGAATGATAAAAAGGTTGAATATAAACAAAAGTTTCTTGATTATTTTTTTTTAAATATTCGTTAAACGCTTTAAAAACATGTATATTAGTATAAATTAAACCATCAATTGTACCATTTTTTAATAAATCTATATTTTCTTCCGTCCAATTAGTTTTAATCACTTTTAAGTCAATGCCTTTGTCATAATATAGTTCTCTGGCTTTATTTAAGGTATTAATTACATCTTGAATAGGGCTAGCAATTCTAATGATTTTTTTATTTTCTCTTGAATGATTTAAATACATATTTTATTTTCAAATACCTCTTCTAATTTGGGTAAGTTGCCAAAATATTTTTTCATAAAAAAATAAATTAAAATGATTTTATATTCGCTATTATGAATATTTATCAAAAAAAGCAACTTTATATTATACATAAATTAACTTACTTTTATGAAATAATATTATGATATTATCACCTATTAAAGAATAAGTATATATAATTATTTATTACGTTAAAATTAATTCTACAAATAGATTAATTTATTTCTTCATACAATGTAGATAATAATTTAATGTGAGGGTATGTTTGTAACATTCTTGAAATAGGGCACTTTCGATGTACTTTATTGATAATTAGCTGAGTTTGTTCAAGTGATAAATGTTGAATACCACATATGAGATTGATTGCAAAATAAAAACCTTCATCATCTTTATAACTATTACATACAACTTTTACTTTAACTTCGTTAGATAAGTTGTTATTAGTTTTAAGATATTTTGTAATAGTTTTATAAAAACAAATAACTAAAGATAAACAAAATAGTTCTTTTGGATCGCTAACGTTTGCATCATTATGAAGCAAAGCTGAGACTAATTTTGTTTTAAGATTATTTTTTATAATACCCATGCTATTCAGCTTATGTTCATGATAAGCAATAATTGTTGTTTGTGACATAATTAATATACTTTACTTCCTATAATTTCTTTATTAGTAAAAAACTTTATTTACCGTTAGATAAATATACCTCTTTTAATCTAGGTTTTTTATTAACTAGATAGAATATTTTCATATTCAGTTTGTAAATAGCATGCAAAGAATTTTTTTCGTCATCTTTTAATTTAGATAAAATATTTAGATCTAAAAACTTTTTAGTTATATTAGAATTTTTGGTTAAAGGAAATGATTTATCCTTGTTATGAAAAATGGTTTTTAAAACTTCTTTTTCTAAAATTTCACAGTTAAGCAAATATTTTTCAATTTTGTGATTATAATTTACTTGATACATAACATTCATTAATACAAAGATAATTGCAACAAGAAGCGTAATTACTATAAACATATTTATACTATTCATCTTTATTTAATCTTTCATCTATTTTTTATTTCTCATAGCTGACATAACTTGTTTAATTTGTTTTTCGCTGGGATTACGACCCATTTGTTTAAACATTTCTTTAATTTGTTTTTCTGTGATAGGAGGATTTTTATCTAAATATCTTTTAATACAAATAAACATGATTAAAGCTCCTGCCATAATACCCATGCCTAATCCAAGTAACAAAAACATAATTTCAGACCAATTCATAATATTATTTCTCCTTTTTTCTTCTAAAATTAAGATTAGAAAATGTCTAAAATACATTAGAATACACAAAAATAAAGTATTTATTTACTAAATGTTAAACTTTTTCGTTTGAGAAAATATTTTTTTTATAAAACATTAACTTTTTTCTACCGTATTTTTTATTTTTAGTTAAATAAAATTTATCCATAATAGAAGGCATTAGTTTTTTATGATCTGTTTCATAAATTATCCAACTGTTATCATTGGTTATTTTATCAAAATTTACGAATAAATGTTTATACAAGATGTTTAAATCATAAAAATAAGGAGGATCCACAATAATTAGATCAAATACAAGTTTCTTAGCAATAAACATTTTCAATATTTTGAAAGCATCACTATAAAAAACTCTGGTTTGATGTCGAGATAAATTTAATTTTTGTTGATTCTTTCGAATTGTTTTATATGCTGAAAACGAATTATCTACCATATAAATTATTTTAGCATTTCTACTTAAAGCTTCAAACCCATAAGCTCCTGAACCAGAGAATAAATCTAACACAACACTGTTTTCGATAATATACCCTACTGTGTCAAATAAAGCTTTTCTTATTAAATGAGTAGAACTTTTAGTTTTGCAGGAAGGCACTAAATTCAGTTTAAATTTTTTATATTTGCCTGAGATAATACGAAGCATTCCGAACTCCCTTTTAGAAAATTAATTATAATTTCATTTTGATTTTTAAAACTTTTAAAATAGTTAATGGTTCTTTATAGTGACGAAACCCTTTAGATTGATAATAATTTAGATTATATTCTAAGAGTTGATAAACAACTTGATCCAAATTTTCAAAAGCTAATTTTCTAAAATAGTTAATCTTAGGAAAATCTCTGCTATTCTCTAGCTTATCGCTAACTAAAATAATTTTGTCTAATTTATTCATACTTTGGTGCCCCCACACATGTTTATTAATAGCATGTAAAATTTTTTTATTATGAATATTAAATTCTCTTTGTAACATTACTGAAGCACTAAAGGCATGATACATAAAAGGAGTTTGTTTATATTTAGAAATCACAAGATTACTTAATAAAGATAAATGAAATTCAAGAGGTTCATTTTTAGTATAATCATGAAACAGAGCAGCTATTTTAATAGATGTTAAATCGTTTATTTTATAAAAGTTAGCTAGTTGAATTGCCATTTGATAAACACCTAGAGTATGATTAAATCTAAGAATATCATTTTTAAATTTTGTATTTATTTTTTTAAAAATAGTTTCTATTAACATAATTAAAAAATCTTTTATTTTTCTAATTTAATAAAATTTTTAAATTTTTGTTGATACAATAGAGGGCTTTGTTTTTTGACTTTTTCAATTAAAGGTTTTTCTATTAATAACCGTTTTAATTTAGTGAAAAAAGGCTCTTTATTTCTATTTAAAGGTTTGACTAAAATGGAAATAATTTGTAGTTTATTAGCTCCTAAAATATCCGTGTGCAATTGATCTCCAATCATAACAGTTTTATTATGGTGTTCATTGACTAAATTTAAGGCTTTTATAAATCCCCAAGAATGAGGTTTTTTATAAAAAAAATTCAGATAAATATAATGCCAATCGTGTTTTAAAATTTTTCTTAATCTTTTATTTGAGGCATTCGAAATAATTACAACTTTAAAAATTTGACTAATTTTTTTTAGCAAATGTTGAGTTTTAAAATTGAAAGTGGTTTCATATGATTCTAATAATGTGTTATCTAAATCAAAAAATAATGCCTTAATATTTTTGCACAAAAACATGTTATAAGGGATATCAAAAACAGAATCATAATAAAATTGAGGCAAATATTTTTGAATATCAGATAAATTATTCATTTTATTCTATTTTTAAAATTTTGACTTTAAAATTTCGGTTTGTTTCTGTTTTAATCGATACTATATCTCCAATTTTATGTCCTTGAATACCTTGTCCAATAGGACTTTCAATAGAAATTTTATTCGCAAAAGGATCTGTTTCAAAGACCCCTACTAAATGTAAAGTACGTTCTTTCATATTATCAAGAAATTGTAAATGTACTATATTGCCTATATTAATTTCTTGATTTTCGCTAGAATGATTAATTATTTGAACATTTTTTAAAATATTTTTAATCTCCAGAATACGTGTTTCTATAACAATTTGTTCACTGCGAGCGGCACTATAATCTGCGTTTTCACTTAAGTCTCCTTGTTCTCTTGCCTCTTTAAGGGATTCTAAATTTTCATTTCTTTTAACATTAGTAAGATAATCTAGTTCTTTTTTTAATTTATCCATGCCAGACTGGGTTAATTTATAGTTTTTTTTATGCATAATATCTCCTTTTTAATTATTAAAAAGTTTATAATTTATAAAATAAATCATTATATTTATCTTTTTATGAAGATAGGAAGTTGCTTTCTCCAAGAAATGCTTAACCCATCTCCTATATTTATAAAAGTAGTTATAAAATTTGTATTTTTTTTTAAAAAGTTTTTGAAAAAAATTAATTTTTTAATAATTTTTTTAGCATTAATAGAAATATTTTCAGTATTTGCTAAATTTCTAAAATTTAAATTATCACATATGATAACCCCGTTTTTGTTTAAAAAGAGGCAATATTTGTCGAATAACTTAGTATATTGTGCCTTTGCAGCATCAATAAATATTAAATCATAATTTTGTGTTGGTTGATAAAAAAATGCTTCTGACCAGATAATTTCAATATTAAAAGGGAGTTTTTTTAAAAAGTGCAAAGCTAATTGATAATTTAGGTATTCTCTTTCAATAGTTTGAATTTTATTTATTCCATTGCTCATTGATAAAGCACTATAACCAATAGCTGTGCCTATTTCTAAAATATTAGTAAAACAATTTGTAGTAATTATTTTTTGCAACAATAAACAAGTATTATCATCAATAATAGGTATATTATTTTCTATAGCATATTTTTTTATTTTATGTAATTTTTTTTTTTTAATGTTTCTAATTTAGTAGATAGCATGTATATTTCTTTATTGACCTCTTACTTTGTTAAATATTATCTTTTTAAACATGGACCTATTTTCTTCTAAAAAGTCAAATGTTTTTGATAATTTAAAAAACTTTGTAAAATAATCATTGCGCTTACTTCGTCTTTTAATTTTGTTATTTTTTGTTTATTATAATTTTTTTGATGCATTATATTTATTGCTTGCTGAGTAGACAAGCGTTCATCCCATAAAATAACTTTTATTAAAGGAAAACTTTTTTGCATTTTCTTTTGAAACATAATACTAATTTTTGATTTTATACCTTCGCAATTATTCATATGTTTCGGATTACCCAAAATAACCATTTTAATGTTTAATTCTTCGATAGTTTTTTTAAGAGGTAATATTAAATTGGTATATTGGTGTTTGTTAAAAGTCAAAGTTTTTAAATTGTGAGCTATAAGGCCAAATCGAGAAAACGCAATTCCTAGCGTTTTTTCGCCTAAATCTAACCCTAAATAACTATTATTCATATCATTCATACAAAATATACATCCATTTTTGTTTTAATACATCTATTTTATCTAAATTAGTGCTTATACCTTGTCCAAAATGTTGATTTCCTCCTCCTTTGCCATCGATGATTTTGTTAAGACGTTTTACAAAATTTCCTGCATGTGAATTATTACTTTTGCATAAAAAAATAAAATGATCGTTTCTTTGTTGATATATACACAAAAAATCAGTTTTTAGTTTATTAAATAGATATTCCAATAAAAGTTTTAACATGTTAGTTTCTATATTGTCATCATGAATTGCTATTAACATTTGCGAGTCAGTTTTAGCTGGAATGAATTTATGGGCTTTTTGAATTATGTGTCGAATTTTTTCTTTAGTGTTTTTTTTCTTATATTTGTTAATTTTTTTTTCTAATTCATTTAAACATTCTCTAACGTCATTAATATTTTGGTAACTGTTTTTATCCACTTTTATAGAAGATATTATCTGGTTACATTCGTCTTTTTTATTTTGGTCAATGTTTTTAATCATCTGATTCCCTCTGGTTAGTAAAGATTCAATTCTTTTTTTTATTGCTGTAGTAACATTATTTTCTGTAGTTGCCTCTATTCTATAAACTCCCGATCCAATCGAATCATAAGATAGAATAGCAAATTGCTTTAAATCAAAAGTATTTGTAGCATGTGTCCCACCGCATAATTGAGTTGAGATGCCTTGAATTGTTACCACTCTAACAGTGTCGCTATAATTTGTATTTTCGAGAACTTGTGCTTTTATCTTTTGTGCTTCTGCAAAAGACATGCTATTAACAGTAACAGGTAATTGTTGTTTAATCCAGCTATTTACCTGATTTTCAATTTTAATTAATTCTGACAAGGATAAATTTTGATAATAATTAAAATCAAATTTTAATTCTCTATCATTTAATTTAGACCCTTGTTGTTGTATACTATCTGTTAAAACTACTCTTAATGCTTCGTGCAAAAGGTGAGTTGCTGTATGATTTAATGAAGTTTGATATCTTTTAACTTTGTTTACCGATGCTGTTACCTTTTGATTTTTGGTAAATTTATTAACGATACAATGTAAAAATTGACCATGAGGCAATTTGATTACTTTAGTAACAGGTAGATTATTAATAGTGCCCTCATCAGATATTTGACCTCCCATTTCTGCGTAGAAAGGAGTTTTTTCTAAAACAATACCTTGATCAAAAACTGCAATAACTTTTGTTTGAGTTTCTAAACATTTATAACCAATAAATTCACTTAAAGCTTTAAAATCTAAAAAATCTTGCTTTATTGGCACTTTTAAGTTTTTTCTTTTTTTATTAATATATGATGCTTCTTTTTGTTTTTTTAATAAAGATTCAAATTGACTTGTTTCTACCGAAATCTGATTTTTTTTAGCATAGTCTAAAATAACTTCTTTAGGCACCCCATAAGTATCATAAAGTTTAAAAAAATTTGTGGATGATAATTGAGGTTGATGTTTTATCATTTCTAGAAATTTTGTTTCTCCTTCTTGGAGATTAAATAAAAATTTTTCTTCTTCCTTTTGGATTATTTGTTGAATTATATTTATTTTTGTTTTTAAGTAAGGATAAAAATCACTCATCATATTTCCTACAGTGGGTACTAATTGAAATAAAAAAGGTTTCTTAAATCCTAATATTTCTCCTTTTAGAAACGCACGTCTTAATATTTTTTTTAAAATATAACCTCTGCCTGTGTTAGATAAAATAACTCCATCTCCTATCCCAAAAACTAAAGTTTTAATATGATCAGCAATTATTTTAAAAACTTCATTACCTGTATAATATTTTTCGCTTAAATTTTCAATTTTTTGTATTATGGGAAAAAAAAGATCAGTTTCAAAATTAGTTTGTTTATTCTGTAATATACATGCTAAGCGTTCTAATCCAGCTCCTGTGTCAATATTTTTTTGTGGTAATTCGCGATAATTTAGAAGAGATGTTTCGTTGGCACAATAATATTGAGAGAAAACAATATTCCAAATTTCGATAAAACGATTGTTTTCTATGTTTTGAGTTATTAGTTTTTGGTCTCTTATATCATATTCGAAACCGCGATCAAAGAAAATTTCTGTGCAAGGACCACAAGGGCCTTCGCCTATCTTCCAAAAATTATTATTTAAAGAAATTAGATGAGAAGGATGAATACCTTCTTTTAGCCAAAAATCACGTGTTTCTGTATCTTGATCAAAATAAGTAATATATAGTTTTTTTCGAGGTAAAGCTAAAAAGTTTTTTGATGTTAAAAATTCATAAGCTAAGCTAATAGCTTCTTTTTTAAAATAATCTCCTATTGAAAAATTTCCTAACATTTCAAAAAAAGTATGATGTCTTGAGGTTTTACCAACATTTTCGATATCGCTAGTTCTTAAACATTTTTGAATATTAACTATTTTTCGAAAATGAATAGGTTCTGAGCCATTAAAATATTTTTTTAAAGGGACAATGCCTGCATTAACCCATAATAAAGTAGGGTCATTATCTGGTATTAAAGGTGCTGATGGTACTATATGATGCTTTTTTTGGGAAAAAAAATTTAACCACATTTTACGAATTTTCCAAGAAGTTATTTTTTGCATAATATTTTCCTTGTATTTAGACATTATTTCCTAATTAAAAATAGTTCACAATTATTTTATTTCTTTATATTTTTATTTTTAATTATTATCCTTTTTTTTCTTAGTTAGAATTAATCTTTTTTTATAATAACCACTATTCATAGTAACACGATGAGGCAGAGTAAAATTATTGGTTTCTGGACATAAAACCAAATTTGGTTTGTTTAATTTGTAATGTGTTCGTCTTTTTCTTTTTGCAGTTTTACTAGTTCTTCTAAATGGGACAGCCATTTTTTATAATCTCCTTTTTTTGTGTTATTCAATACAAAAATATTATTTTTGTATTGAATAACACAAAAATCTTTATTATCTTTAATTTTAAAAAAATTATAAAACATAAGTGGTGTTTGAGAAGGGATTCGAACCCCCAACCAACGGCTTAGAAGGCCGTTGCTCTATCCTATTGAGCTACTCAAACATTTAAAACAACTTATATTATACTTGAAATAGCTTTTTTTAAATAACTTTTCCCCTTTTTAGAAAAAACTTTTACTAAAATGTTTAATACAATTGAGATAAAAAAATAACAAAAAAACCTTTATTTCTGCAATACTTTGAAAAAAATATAATTGATTTTATCAAAAAAGATATAATGCTTGATAATAACAAAATTATTCTTTTGTAACCAGATTATTAAGTAATGAATTTTGCTCTGACAACCTAATAAAAAATATTTTCCAGGATAAAAAGATTTTTTCAAAATATTAATAATAGTATAAGCTCCCATCCCACATATTATAGCTAAGTCAAAATCAACTTGAATTTGTTGAAAACCATCGCTGAGATAAAAATCAACAGGATAATTTTTTAAGTTTCGTTGAGCATTCTCTAATGGTTTTAGATTTATATCAACAGCAATGCCTCTTTGAATATACCTTAAATCAAGAGCTTTTTTTAAAACTAAACCATGATCTGTGCCAATATCTAAAACTGTTTCATACCCTTTGAGCAAAGAAACAATAAAAAGAATTCTCTTCATTTTTTATGAATATTTTTATATAACATTTTTAATTTGTTTTGTCTTGATGGCGATCTTAGACGTCTTAAAGCTTTAGCCTCTATTTGTCTTATTCTTTCTCGAGTTACTCCTAGTTTAGCCCCTACTTCTTCGAGCGTGTGAATACGATTATCATCATCTAAAATGCCATATCTCATTTTTAATACTAACTGTTCCCGCGGCGATAAGGCTTCTTCTAAAGACTCTTCTAAAGTTTTTTTCAATGTTTCTTGTAACATATAATCATGTGGCGAAATAGCGTTTGGATCACTAATAAAATCTCCCAAAGAAGAATCATCTTCATCTCTGATAGATGTTTCTAAAGAAATAGTTTCTTTTTCAACTATTTGTAGTTCAGTTATTTTTTCAGTCTTAACTTTCATAAATTTAGCAATATCACTATTTTCAGCCTTCCTCTTGAGTATTTCTGTTAATTTACCTCTCAAACGAGAAATTTTATTTAGTGCATCTGATATATGGACTGGATGTCTAACAGTTCTTGATTGATCTGCAACTGCTCTAGTAATTGATTGTTTTATCCACCAATAGGCATAAGTAGCAAATTTGAAGCCTTTAGTATAATCAAATTTTTCTACAGCTCTCATTAATCCCATGTTGCCTTCTTGAATCAAATCTAGAAATTTAATTTTTCTACCTATATAAAGTTTAGCTACTGACACCACTAAGCGATAATTTGCTTCAATTAATTTATTTTTAGCTATATTAGCTTTTTCTATCATTTTTTTATTCATTTCAATTTGTTCTGGCGTTAAAGTGATTTCTTGATTAAAATATTTATTTAGTTGTTTTTTAGCTTGAACTCCGCTATATACCATTTTTGTTTTTTCTTTTTCTTCTTGTAAAGTTAATAAAGGTATTTGGCCAATTTCTTTTAAATACATTTTAACCGGATCGTCAACTTTAATATTATTAGAAATTTTTTTTAAGCTTAAACTTTCTTTTGCTTCTGCTTTATTTTCTATTTCCAACTCATTTATATCTATTTTTAAATTTAAGTTGTTTAAATTATTTTTTTTCTTTTTATTACCTATTTTTATCTCTTGATTATCTTTTTTCTGCGTTTTTTTATTATTTATATTTAAATATTTCCAAATTTTTTGGTCCAATGAATTTGGTTTTTTTAAAAAATTATTAATCAGTTTAAGTTTTTTTTTCCATTGTACAATTATTTCCGGATTTTGAGTTTTATATAATTTTTTAATTAATTTTATACAATTCATGGTCATCTCCCGCAGATTTTAATTTTAATAATTCTTTTTGTTTGATTTTGATTTTTGCTATTAATTCTTGATAATTACGTTGATCTTCTTCATTTAAAACATCATCTTGTAGCTTTTGTAGTGTTTTTTTGAGTTCTTCTAATTCTTCTTTTTTTTGTATAATTAAATTTTTTTGTAAACAAAAATAAAATTTATTTAAATCTACCTGGCTTTGGATTCTTATTTTGTTTTTGAATAAGATGTTATTTTTAATATCTAATAATAAACGATAAACATCGAATTGGTAAGATAATTTAGTCAAAAAAATATCATAAATAGTAGTAAATTTATCTATATCAACCCCATTCTGAATTTCCTCTTCTTCGGCATGTTGATCATAATATTCTTCTACTTTATTAAGTAAATCTATAATATTAACGTTAGTTAGAACATAGTCATAAATATCATCTTTAATAAATTTTAAGTATTCTTGGCTTAAAAATATTTCAGTTAAAAGATCTCTTTCGGTAAAATTTTTTCTTTGAACAAACTGAACAGAATCATAGGCATACTTTTGTTTCATTATCCGAAGATGGTCTGTATTGTTTAAATTAGTGCATTTTTGAATGTGGTTATTTTCTAATGATATAAAAATATGATATTTTTTATATATTTCTTGTTGGTAATATTTTTGGTTTTCTAAATCATAATGTTTCATTAATTTAAAAATTTGTTGTTCTATTTCTTTATTATTATGGTTTTGTCTTTTTGATTCTTCTATCATATAAAAGAGATAATCTTGCGTTTTTTCTATTAATGTTGAATAATTAAATTTCATTTTTTCGCATCTATCTTGAATATATACATCAGGATCTAAGCTATCTTTTAAGAAAAGTATTCTAATCTGAAAATTATTTTTATTTAACAATTGAGATATTTTTTGCGCAGCTTCTCTGCCTGCTCTATCGCCATCATATGCAATAATTATTTTTTTAGTATATTTTTTTAATAATTGGATTTGTAGCAAACTTAATTGAGTCCCTAAAGTGGCAACAACGTTTGTGATATTAATTTTATGAAAAGCCATAACGTCGAAAATTCCTTCACATAAAATAATTTCTTTTTTTTGCCGAATTACTTCTTTACTTTCGCATAAATTGTATAATAAATTATTTTTTTTAAATAGAATATTTTCTTTATTAAATAAGTATTTAACGTTGCTTTTTCTTTGTTCTTGAATAATTCGTCCTGTAAAACCTATTATATTTCCGATTTCATCAGTTAAAGGAAACATGATACGATCTTGAAAAAAATCTAAATATTCTTTTTGATTTTTTTGTTCTTGAACCAAACCTAATGTGATAAGATCCTTTAAAGCAAACCCTTTTTGCAGTAAATAATCTTTTAAAGCGTGAGCATGATTATGTGCATATCCTAAACCAAATTTCTTAATTAATGTTAAATTTAATTTTCTTTTATGAAAAAGATAGTTTTCTAAATAATGACCTTTAATATTTTCAATAATATATTTTAAAGCAGTTTGAAAATATTCTTGGGTAGTTTTTAAAACGCTTAATAATACATTATTTGGTAATCGAGTATGTTGTTGAGGCAAATTTAAATTAAATTTTTGACATAATTCTTCGATAGTTTTTTCGATGGAGATGTTTTTTAATTGGCGCCAAAAATTAACTGGCCCACCTCCTTTATGACAAGACATACAAAAAGCAATATT
>NZ_JAOSID010000011.1 GCF_030588185.1 Candidatus Phytoplasma melaleucae
ATTAGAAACCACAGTTATGCCATTTTTATGAATAATTTTAAAAAAAGGGGTTTTAATAAATCCATACTTATCTACTTGAGCATAAGTAGCTAAAGAACAAATTAAACCAATGGAAGGCCCTTCCGGATTTTCTAGCTAAAATTGGCCTTATGGACTCTAGAGGCAAAAGGTGAAATTGTTGATGACCGGCCACTCTGCATGTCACTTTCGGCGTCAACATTAGTATTTTCTCACTAAAATTGGCCTTATGGACTCTAGGGGCAAAAGGTGAAATTGTTGATGATTGAATTGGTAAAAATGCAATACTTTTAAATCTTTTTTTGACAATTTTCCCTTTTAACTCACTACCTTGTATAGTAAAATAAAGGTTCTTCCACCACAACAATAATTGCCCTAGAGGTATATGGCTTACTACCAATTGATTCGAGAGCCTCTGATCATACATTTTGAATTCACCAATTGCTCATTGGCCTTGAGATACCTTGGTTCTGCTAGAGCATGAGTTCGATCATGCCTTACATCGGACAACCTTGACTCTAATCCCACTAGAATCATGCATGATTGCTCAAAGTAAGCAATAAAAATGGCTCCGAATGTTAACTCTGTAGTGAGTACGGAACTCCTGTGGTAGTGCCCAAAGACGTTGTTGACGCTGGTCGTCCATTCCCACCCCCGTGTGGCATGGAAAAGGATTCTAGAAATGACAATAATCCATACGACAGCAATAATAGCAACTTTTTCAAGCGACGGAAAGGCTGTTAATAACAAGTGTTGTTGGCCTTTTTTTCTCAGTCGATTAATTGTCAACCTTAATTCTTCAATATTTAGTAAGTACAAGTTTCATTAGTAATATTACTAATAAGTTTGTCGATACAAATTGTATAGATTGGTACGTGCAGGTGTGGCGTACTAATCAATACAGCCTCCACATCTCCGCTCTTGGCCTTCAGCTCCTCAGCTTCTTTCTGCAAGGAGTTGACATAGTTTCTCAGATTACAAACGTTTCCCAAAGGTTTACAGGCCAAGCCCCAGACGTTGTTGACCAGTTCTGTAAGAGAACTTGCGAAATCCATAGATTCTTTCCGAGGTGAGAGATCGAAAGACAGACTATTTAGATGGCCGGAAAGCGGGCGAATGGGTTGGAGTTCAGTGATAGAGAGCCATCTTGTGAGCTGCCGTTGCATACTCTTAGGACACGCTTGGTTACGTTTCTATATCAGAGAATAATTTTTTAACATAAATACTTTTTTGGTTTTTTACTCCATAAAATAATTTTTGAGTAAAATATAGCATTTGATAAAAATATTTTTGGAATAAAAATGCGTTAAGTACGATTCACAATTTTTTTTGTTCTTTTCGTTTTTTCTTCTTGTTCATGGACGCCCAACCGCTATTGCTGCCGCCATTGGCCAAGGGAGAGGGGGCGGTCCGGGAGTGGCATGGCAGGTGGCTTTCGGCTGCAAGAGAGAGAAAAAAAGAAAAATGTTTCTTAAAAAGTATTTAAGAACAAGAAACATGTATTTTTTTATTTTTTGTTTTTATTTCAAATGTTTTTTTAGGAATATAAAAATATATTTTGTGTTTTCGAAAGTAAAATTATAAATAAACGCGTTTCTGTTTTTTTTTTTCGAAAAAAAATGGAAATAAGTTAAGTATTATCAAACATGCTCTTAACCGTAGAGGATCGAAGCAATGGCCGACAAAGAGTACGACGATTCAAGCCAAACGGCAGACATGAGTAAAAGCAAATTGTACCAAACACAGCTGCAGGGGCTGAATAATTGTGCATGCGGACAAACGACCTTTTCTGATAGGTCAATTATGGAGTACGGAGTTACCTGCGGACAAATTACCTTTTCAAAAAAGACGAATAATGGAAGTACGGAGATATACGTGCCAAACACAGCTCGAGGGGCTAAATAATTGCGCATGCGGACAAACCACCTTTATAAAAAGGTTAATACAACAAAAAAATCCCCACAAACTTTATCCACTGTGACATATTTATCATATTTTTTTTGTCACACGAAAAATCTTATAACACATTTACCAAAAACTTTTTTGTGACATCAAAAACTTTAAACTTTTCACATGTTACACATTTACAATTTTTTTTTTCAAAAGGAGCTTTGGCAAGCATCGCCCTTCGGTCGACAGACGACCGAAGGGCAGCAAAGCCCTCGCTCGGCCCTCGCCGACTGTGGGGGCTGGATGGAGGGTAGGGCGAGGCAGCCCTTGCCCCTGTAGGGGAGGGCCACCCAGCCCCCTCGCTCATGGCCAGTGAGGGCTGGACATGGCCTTTCCCGCCTAGGCTCCACCCAAAATCCTGTCGTAGTCGAAGGTTTTTTCACGCGTGCGACTTATTCGACGAAATGCGTGAGTCTCCATCTTCATCTTCATCGTAACTCACTCGCGCATTTCGTGAAATGGGTGGCGCGCATGAGAAAACCTTCGACTATGATCGGATTTTGGACGGAGTTTGGGCGAAGAATGCCACGTTTGCCCCTCGGCTGCGGGGGCTAGGCGGCCCTCCCCTGCAGCCGGGCAAGGGTCGTCTCGCCCAGATTTATCCCGCCCAGATCTGGGCGAGGCCACCCTCGCTCGTCGATAATATTCAAAGCATTGCATTGCATAGGCATAATCTAGTTCTATCTACAAAATAGAGTAACGATAATATATAGAGTTCTAATGATTGCTTGCACAATAATTAATATAAATTAACACAGTAATACATTCAAATTACTCAAAATGGCATTTCAATAATCCTATCAGCGCTATTCAACAGCTGGATAAGAAGGGAGATCTTGTCAATATGGCAAGGGAGAACTAAAAATGGAGAGTTTTTATACACCAATCATATGCTATCGCAAGTACTATAGTTGAATAGTTGGTGAGAGGAAGAGGATCAAAATCGCAATTTATGCTCGCAAGTGGTAAAAATCGGCGCCCCAAGTCGATAATTAATATCATACTTAGTTAATCCTTCCAAACTCTCCATTTAAATATTATAAAGTGACTTAAATTTTCTATAAAGAGTAGTATTTGGAACAACAATGATGACGAAATAAAGTACAAGGGCGAAAGTCAGTGGCAGACTTGGGATAATGGCCCTGTCCTCTGTCCAAAATTTTTTCCTCACTACTAACGTGGAATTTTCGAACGGAACCCTGATTTGACATCCCCTAGTAGCATCGGCTGTCAACTATGATGAGAAATGCTAAAGAGAAAAATATACAATGACACTAAATAATTTGCGACATTTTTTTAGACGTAATTTATTTTAAAGTTATCGCATTAAAAATGCATCGATTTATTGTTTCAAATATTATTGATGTTGTCAAATGCATGTTCTAGATTACTTAAATAGAAAGTATACATGGTAATAGTTTTTAGTTTCCATAAGGATGACAGAGATCCATCGGCATAGCATGTATAGCCAATCACTCCTCCTCTCGTCCACATATCTTTGTTCATATTGACTTCGGGCGTCAACTGGACAAGGAGGTTCTCCTTTTCAAAATTGGCATCGATTGGAAAAGCTAACAAGCTGAAAAGTAAAGGCTAAGGCGTGTCCTCTCTGCTTTGATGGAGACATAAAGAAAAGGACGGTGGCTGGGTAAATTTATCACTCTTCATTTTTGCTTTTTTCGGTTTTAAAGTTACCGTCTGAACAAAGAAGAGGGATCTTAAACAGCTTGTGCTAGTTGGTACAAAGATTAGTGTTTGATGAAAGCGGTCGATCATATTAAGATGGACATAACAAAAAACAAAATATTCAATTACTCAAAAAGCTAACAAAAAAGACTAGGAGATAAATAGTGGATGTAGGATTGCCGCTATTGCAGTGGTCAACCCACTCCATAACGTCTACCTCCATCATAGTCGCGGATTAGCACCAACCATCCTGATGGTATATCAACTATCATGATATTACTAGAACACAGGGTAGAGGACTATAGATAAAGAGGTTGTTGTTAACAAATTAAGTCGGATAGCATTCACTCAAAAGTTTAGAACCAATTAAGTTATAGTCTAATTAGGATATATCAACATACTAAATTAGTCTCCCACATAATACAACTTCAACCAACTTATACATGCAACTCAACAAACACTATCTCATTTGCCATGATGGTGTTTGGTGACTCCTACGGTCCAAAAACGTGGAGAGGGTGAGCGGGAAAGAGTGAAATCGCAGGCAATCATTACGACGATGGTTGCCTGAGACAGCGCTACCTTTATAACGGAGCTGGCTGGAGCAACATGCGGTGGTTGCCTATAAAGCTAACCGGGGCAAAAAAGAAAGTGTTTTGCCCCCTTGACTTCTATATATTCTGCTTGATTGAGATAATTGATACTTATCGCTTCGATAAGTTGTCCAGGATTATGTCCAGGCCTATTTGGGCTTATCCCAATTTGAATGTGTCACTATGTCCAATCCTTTATCCAGGCTACAATACATGTTCTTGGGATTTGAATTCTTAATGGGCTTTGACGAATTTATGCAAAGGCAGAGACGGCTGCTAAACCTTAAAATCACCTTTTCGCATTCATCAAACTTGCTCCCGTGGTGGCTTTCCTCGTCTTTTTCATTCACTTTTCGCACAATCCCAAATGACCAGACGAATTAATGAAATCGTGTTGATTACATTTCGTTTTTCTGGCATCCGCGCAGCGTGTGCTTCGAAACTAGTCTCTTCAATTAAAATAGGAAAGATGACCTAATTTCCTTGTCGGTGAAATAATTGAATCAAAGTTTGGCATGAGTAATCATCTTATCTTCGTAAGATTTGTGCTTTCGAGTCATAATTGTTTAGATTCAACATGTATCGACAGATAACAGGACTCGTACTAGGTTGAACAAAAATACATGATCCCGTTCAATTATTAGAGAGTTTTTGTATAATTGCCTTGTGGCAATGATAAAATAATATTCATTCCCTACAAAGTAAATGAGAAAAGGTGGGTAAATATTGTCTACCATGCAGGGCCTTGCAGTTGGTGTCTCAATCACAACTCGATCATTAATATATCTAAAAAAGATATGCATCAAGGACTGAAATAGATTTAGCAACTCATCAGGAACATTCAAGTAAAGAACGTTGAATATACGGAATTAATTTTTTGGCTAAAGTATCGTGCGTGTGAATGGAAAACTTTAATTTATGTTTTTAAGGAACATATGTGCGTGGGGGTGGGGAGTGAAGGAAAGAGAACTTAGAGGATGCTGTTGTAGGATACGATATTAGCCTAATCGGTTCATGGATCACATATATATTGAAGGGAATTCCACTTTACTATCATCCGCGACGACTCGACCCTCAATGAACAATTCAGGTTATGCAGTGTGTAGGCAATGATCACCATTGAGTTATACTTCTCCTTCGAGGTCTTGG
>NZ_JAOSID010000012.1 GCF_030588185.1 Candidatus Phytoplasma melaleucae
AAGCAGGAATCGAACCCGCAACCTACTGATTACAAGTCAGTTGCTCTTCCAATTGAGCTATTTTGGCCCTGATGATGTTCACTCGTAGGAAGATGGTAGAGGATGAGGGACTTGAACCCCCGACTTTCTGCTTGTAAGGCAGACGCTCTCCCAACTGAGCTAATCCTCTGTATGATCATCAGGTTTATAGTAGTCACAAGTAATTCTGGGCAAACCCCTATCTTAGCATTTCAAACGAAAAACTATTGTGGGGGTAGAAGGACTTAACTGCTGTGTTCGGAATGGGAACAGGTGTTTCCCCTTTACTAAATCACCCAGAATCTCTCAAAACTAGATAAACAACTTATAACAAAGTATTCACAAATTAAAGTCAATGGATCTATTAGTACTAGTCAGCTCAAAATATCACTACTCTTACACCTCTAGCCTATCTACCTGATCGTCTTTCAGGGATCTCATAGGGAAATCTCATCTTGAGGGCGGCTTCACACTTAGATGCTTTCAGTGTTTATCCGTGCTATACATAGCTACCCAGCGGTGGCTCGGGCGAGCCAACTGGAGCACCAGCGGTATATCCATCCCGGTCTTCTCATACTAGGGACAGCTCCTCTCAAATTTCCAACGCCCACGACGGATAGAGACCGAACTGTCTCACGACGTTCTGAACCCAGCTCGCGTACCGCTTTAATGGGCGAACAGCCCAACCCTTGGAACCTTCTTCAGCTCCAGGATGCGATGAGCCGACATCGAGGTCCCAAACCGCCCCGTCGCTGTGAACGCTCGGGGGCGATAAGGCTGTTATCCCCAGGGTAGCTTTTATCCGTTGAGTCACGGCCCTTCCATACGGGACCGCAAGATCACTAAGTCCGACTTTCGTCTCTGCTCGACTTGTAGGTCTCACAGTTAAGCTCCCTTATACCTTTACGCTCTTAAAATGATTTCCGACCATTTTGAGGGAACCTTTGAACGCCTCCGTTACTCTTTAGGAGGCGACCGCCCCAGTCAAACTGCCCACCAAACACTGTCCCTCATAATACACTTATGGAGGTTAGAAACTAAAAATAACAAGAGTGGTATCCCAACGGCGACTCTGTCAAAACTAGCGCTTTAACTTCACAGTCTCCCACCTATTCTGTACATGTCATTTTCAAATTCAATATTAAGTTACAGTAAAGCTCCATGGGGTCTTTTCGTCCTGTCGCGGGTAACCGGCATTTTCACCGGTAATTTGATTTCACCGAGACTCTTGTTGAGACAGCGCCCAAATCGTTATGCCTTTCGTGCAGGTCGGAATTTACCCGACAAGGAATTTCGCTACCTTAGGACCGTTATAGTTACGGCCGCCGTTCACTGGGACTTCAATTCAATGCTTTGGGGGCTCCCCGAACATCTCCTCTTGATCTTCCAGCACCGGGCAGGCATCAGCCCCTATACATCACCTTACGGTTTAGCAGAGACCTGTGTTTTTGATAAACAGTCGCTTGGGCCTATTCTCTGCGGCTTTTACTTTTTATAATAAAAGCCCTCCTTATCCCGAAGTTACGGAGTCATTTTGCCGAGTTCCTTAACAAGAGTTTTCTCGCGCGTCTTAGTATACTCTACCTTTCCACCTGTGTCGGTTTACGGTACAGGTAAAAAAACCATTAACCCTAGAAGTTTTTCTAGAAAATATGAAATCAGTCGCGTTACCCTCAAATCTCATTTTTTATGATAAGAAGACGGATTTGCCTATCTTCTCAAACTTGATTTTTCAACCTTAATCCAATTAAAGGCGCGCTTATCCTCTTTTGTCGCTCCATCAGTGGTTTTTTTAGTGCAGGAATTTTAGCCTGCTGTGCATCGACTACGCATTGCTGCCTCGCCTTAGCCCCTGACTAACCCAGGGCGGACGACCCTGCCCCTGGAAACCTTGGATTTTCGACGGATAGGATTCTCACCTATCTTTTCGTTACTTACACCGGCATTCTCACTTCTGACCTCTCCACCACTGCTTCCGCTATAGCTTCATCGATGTCAGAACGCTTCCCCTACCATAGCTAACCAAGCCAGCTCTAATGAGCGTATTAGTTAGCTATCCGTAGCTTCGGTATAATGTTTGAGCCCCGTTACATTTTCGGCGCAACAACATTCGATTAGTGAGCTATTACGCACTCTTTAAAAGATGGCTGCTTCTAAGCCAACTTCCTAATTGTCTGTACGTTACTACTTCCTTTTCCACTTAACATTAATTTAGGGACCTTAGCTGACGGTCTGGGCTCTTTCCCTTTTGACCACGGACCTTATCACCCATAGTCTGACTGCTGGTTTACAGTTCATGACATTCGGAGTTTAATTGAGATCAGTACCTCGAGGTGAGGCCCTCACTCATTTAGTGCTCTACCTTCATGAACTATTGACAACCAACGCTAGCCCTAAAGCTATTTCGGGGAGAACCAGCTATCTCTGAGTTCGATTGGAATTTCACCCCTAGCCACAAATCATCCAAACACTTTTCAACGTGTCCTGGTTCGGCCCTCCATTTAGTGGTAACTAAACTTCAGCCTGTTCATGGCTAGCTCACTTCAGTTTCGGGTCTATGACATACAACTAACCGCCCTGTTCAGACTCGCTTTCGCTACGGCTCGGTTCCTACAAACTTAACCTTGCTATATATCATAACTCGCCGGTTCATTCTGCAAAAGGCACGCCATCACTCCTTAACGAGCTTTGACTACTTGTAAGCACACAGTTTCAGGATCTCTTTCACTCCCCTCCCGGGGTTCTTTTCACCTTTCCCTCACGGTACTAGTTCACTATCGGTCACCAAGGAGTATTTAGCCTTAGGAGATGGTCCTCCTATCTTCCAACAAGATTTCTCGTGTCTCGCCGTACTTTTCGATACCCTAGATTTTAACTGACCTTTACAGGACTATCACCTTCTTTGGTATTTTTTTCCAAAAACTTCAAGTTGATTAAAATTTGATCACTAGTAATTGGTATCAGGCTGGTCTGGATTCGCTCGTCACTACTACCAGAATCGTGGTTACTTTCTATTCCTGCAGTTACTTAGATATTTCAGTTCACTGCGTTCCCATCCACAGATAAAATGCTAAATGCCTTTTAAACTGCAGATACTATAACTTCCTTATAGTGGGTTGCCCCATTCGGACATCCACGGATCTCCATTTATTTACAACTCCCCGTGGCGTATCGCCGTTAATTGCGTCCTTCATCGGCTCTTGGTGCCAAGGCATCCACTGTGCGCTCTTATTTTCTTTAATTTGGTAAAAATCATCATGGTTGTTTATCTAATTTTCAAAGAACTTTTTTTTAAGGAACGGGTACCTACGTGGTTGGTGGGCCTAAATGGACTTGAACCACCGACCTCACGCTTATCAGGCGTGTGCTCTAACCAACTGAGCTATAGGCCCTTTTGTTCCTTAAAAAGAGAAAAACTTATGGTATTGTAAGTCTTTCAAAACTGAAGATGATTGATTTTATTTATTTCCTTAGAAAGGAGGTGATCCATCCCCACCTTCCGGTAGGGATACCTTGTTACGACTTAACCCCAATCATCGACCCTACCTTAGACGGTTCTCTCTTTTTACAAAGTTAAGTGCCCGCTTTTGGGTATTGCCAACTTTCGTGGTTTGACGGGCGGTGTGTACAAACCCCGAGAACGTATTCACCGCGACATGCTGATTCGCGATTACTAGCGATTCCAACTTCATGAAGTCGAGTTGCAGACTTCAATCCGAACTGAGACTATCTTTTTGAGATTGGCTAAAAACTCGCGTTTCAGCTACTCTTTGTAATAGCCATTGTATCACGTTTGTAGCCCAGGCCATAAGGGGCATGATGATTTGACGTCATCCCCACCTTCCTCCAATTTATCACTGGCAGTCTCATTAGAGTCCCCATCATAACATGCTGGCAACTAATGACGAGGGTTGCGTTCGTTTTGCCACTTAAGACAACACCTCACGGCACGAACTTCCGACAACCATGCACCACCTGTGTTTCTGGTGACCTCCATTATATTACTATAACTTTGCAAAAACATGTCAAGGCCTGGTAAGGTTTTTCGCGTATCTTCGAATTAAACAACATGATCCACCGCTTGTGCGGAGTCCCGTCAATTCCTTTAAGTTTCATACTTGCGTACGTACTACTCAGGCGGAGTACTTAATGTGTTAACTTCAGTACCAGTTTGACCTGACACTTAGTACTCATCGTTTACGGCGTGGACTACCAGGGTATCTAATCCTGTTTGCTCCCCACGCTTTCGTGCCTCAGCGTCAGTCAAGACCCAGCGAGCCGCCTACGCCTCTGGTGTTCCTCCATATATTTACGCATTTTACCGCTACACATGGAATTCCACTCGCCTCTATCTTACTCTAGTCTGACAGTTTCAATAGCAGGACAATGTTGAGCACTGCCATTAAACTATTGACTTGCCAAACCGCCTACGCACCCTTTACGCCCAATAATTCCGGATAACACTCGCCCCTTATGTATTACCGCGGCTGCTGGCACATAATTAGCCGGGGCTTATTCATTAAGTACCGTCAAGAGAGTTTTTCCACTCTTTTTTCTTCCCTAATAAAAGAACTTTACATACCGAAGTACTTCATCGTTCACGCGGCGTTGCTTGGTCAGAGTTGCCTCCATTGCCAAAAATTCCCTACTGCTGCCTCCCGTAGGAGTTTGGGCCGTGTCTCAGTCCCAATGTGGCTGTTCAACCTCTCAGTCCAGCTACACATCATCGTCTTGGTAGGCCATTACCCTACCAACTAACTAATATGGCGCAAGCCCCTCCTTAAGCATACCTATAAATAGGTCTTTTAAAACTTTCTAGAGGCCTAAAAAGTTCCTATCCAGTCTTAGCAATCGTTTCCAACTGTTATCCTCGTCTTAAGGGTAGGTTACTTACGTGTTACTCACCCGTTCGCCACTAAAACCCGTAGGTTTCCGTTCGACTTGCATGTATTAGGCACGCCGCTAGCGTTCATCCTGAGCCAGGATCAAACTCTTCATTATATTTGAACCAAAAACCACACAATGAGTGGTATGATTCGGAGACTGTATATGTCAATCTATCATATACCAGTTTGTATTGCAAAAAATAAATCAATCATTTGAGAATACCTTTGCAGTATATTCTCTATATTAAATAAAATATCATCTTCAGTTTTCAAAGACTTCCCATGTCATGCTAGAGAGGCATATCCTCCCTCCGGTATCAGGATAACGACTTCGGAGTGGTCAAAATTAAACACATATGAGAAAAAGTAATAGTAGTTAGAT
>NZ_JAOSID010000013.1 GCF_030588185.1 Candidatus Phytoplasma melaleucae
AGTATAACTAGGGTCTTGGGATAAACCTTTATTTTGTGGATTATTTAAATGATAGATCATTAAATTTCTTTGTGACGGATTAATTTAAACCACTTCCAATCTTTTTTCTATACAATTATATTATGTCGAGCAAGTTTTTGATTTTTTTAATGAATTTGTGTAGTTGACAAAGCTTTTTAAGTTTCATGTTTAATTTAATAAAAAATGTGTTTAATAATTAAACATGAAATATTATTTAGAGCAACTAAAATCCGTTTTTTATCTTTTTTTGCACTATTATTTGTTATTTTGTATTCGTCTGTACAACAAAAAAACAAAATGGAAAGTTAAGTACAAATATTATATGTTAATCTTTATAAATTCTTGTTTAATTTGTTACTATAATGTATATTTTGTGCCAACCATTAAATATTCTCAAAATAAAATATTGAATGAATGATATGCAAATTTATTGAAAATGGATTTCAAATAGGAATAGTATTTTTACTTTTTGGCATAAACATTTATAAAATCATTATCAATTATATTAAAATATAAGATATATCATTAGCAAAAAATAAGCTTTATGTTAATAAGATAGTTAGAAGGGTGAAATTTTTTGGTTCTTATTTATTTTTGGAGTTAAAAAATAATTTATAAAAATGTCTAATTTTGACTAATTTTTTATTTTAATATTCGATAATAAATAAGCTATGAAACTTATTGTTTTTATATGTTTGAACTTTTTTTAATCTTCCTTCGCGATCATAGTTATTTTCATATCGAAAATATTCTTCTGTTTCATTTTCATTAAAGATTATAGTTGATACAAGTTGTTTTACATTATTGTATATATTTCTATATTTATGAACTATATAACCGTTAGAATCAAATACTTTAGTCATTATTAATTTGCCTTGGTTATCATACTCATTATAAAATCTATTCTCTTCTTCACCATTTGAATAATATGCTTGAGCAATTGTTAATTGATTTTTTTTATTGTATTTATACCAATAACTAAGGCTTTCGTGATTATTACTAAAAAACTTTTTAGTAGATATTAATTTTCCTTGCGAGTCATAATTATTTTCATACTTAAACCATTTATCATTTCGTTCATCATACATTTGAATTTCTACTAGTTGACCTTGAAGATTATATTTATTATCATACCTATACACTTTGGAACCATCTTCATCATATTGTTGAACAAATTTAGGTGAGCCAACAATGTTATACTCAGTATTATTCCCGCAATCATCTAATAAATTGTAATTAAACCGTCTTGTTTTTTGACCAGGTTTCTCTCTAATGTACAAAGTAAAACCTGAAATTAATATTAATATTAGTAACGATAAAAAAAATAAATTTTTTTTGTATTTTACAATCATATACATATTTTAAATCTGTTTCTTTTCATTTTTTCTTAAAAAATCTTTTTCATATAACTTAAAAAAGTTAATTTCAAAATTTTTTAAAATGATATTTCTCAAAACACACAAAATAGTTTTACAATTTATTTTTTAGACGTCTAAATGATTATTCATGTTATGTACTTTATATACTATGGTTAACAATAATAGAAACACCGTTTCGCTTATTATTGTTTGTTTTAAAATATAAAATTAATCCTGATGCTTTAGAAATAGCTGGTCAAACAATAAGCTAAGTTTAAGATCAAGTAATGAGGATAACTGACATGGTTGATGAGATGCCATGGGTTAGAATATAACACGAACAGGCTTAGAAGACTTAAAAACTTTCAGTAAAGCGACCAGTTATCCCACTACTTTTTTCGAAAAAGCTTATAAAAGTGCTAGAAAAGCTAACAAGATAATATTGAAAGTTCTTTAGATGTTATAGAAAATACTGGTAAAGCTTTGGCGTATAGGGTAAGGTATCGTAAAAGCCACTAAAAATAATATAAAAGACATTGGTTATAGTTTAAAGATACTTGGAATGAATTCATTTCTTAGTAAAATATAAATTATTAAATCCAAAAAAAGATTAATATTGTTTGAAATTATTTCTTTGTTTCTTTAATTAGAATTATTTTAATAATTACTTCTTTATTTATTATTTCACATCATAACTATAATTTCTAAATTTTATAATTTTAAGAATTTTTCGGATTAGAAGAAGAGCTTTCTTCATTTTTATTGTCATTATTATCATTTCTAGCTTTTTGTTCTCTTTCGTTTGCAATACTTTGTCTTAATAAAGCAACATTATCTGGATTATTTAACGTTCTAATTATACTATTTCTTTCTTCTTCCGTAAGATTATCTAAAGCTCTTTCTAATTGATGATATTCTCTAAGAGTTACTTTTTTTTCAGTTTTCATTGGTTTTTTTGTATTCTTTTCTTTTTTAGGACCAGCCATTACTGTGTTAAAAGAGCTAAATAATAATAATATTAATATGAGAAAATTAATAATTATAGTTTTGAATTGATTTTTTATTTTTAACATAAACTCTTAATCCTCCTTTTTGTTCATATTAAAAAAATTTAATATTATTGCAAATTTTATGAGTTATTTATTTTATTTGAATTAAATTTTAATTTGAATTTCTTCTAATTTGTCTATTAAGTAAATATAATAAAAGAAAATAATTTTTATAAATCCTTTTTAAGTTAATAAACTAATCAAATTTAAAAATTTATAATTCAGATAAAATTTTAATTTTTATGTATTGATCAATAATTTTTAATAATATAGATTAGTATTATTGAAATTTATGAATTATTTAACATTTTTACAATTAGTCAAATTCACCTCTCTTTCTAGTTTGCATTTATTTTATGTTAAAATGGATTAATTGTCAAATCTAAAAAGAATTTTTTTATTTAAAAATAACAAACCAAAATTCCTTAACTAAGAATCATTATTCTAGTTATTATATTTAAATCATATTTTATATTCGTCTTTAAATATCCGTGCTGTGCCCTATTTTTTTAACAACTTTTAGATCCATAAATAACAATTAAATTCTTATTTAAGTATTTATTTATTCATCTTTTCAAATCAAAAAAATTAAAAACTTTTTAAAAATTGTTGAATTTTTTTGAGGTGCAGTTGTCATGTTTTTTAAGTTCAGAAGATGAATTTGAAATTTATCTTACGCTATATAATTGGTAAAAAAAGTTACAAAAGCACTAAGGAAATAAAAAGAAATTTATTTTTGACTATATAATTTTATTTTTAAAATTGTTAATGACAATAAAAGAGAGATTGAATTATTACAAATTGTGACTTGTTAGTTATAGCGTTCCTAATTTGGCAAAAATTATTTTCTCTTTGATTAAATTTTATCAAAAATATTTAACCATTACAATTAAAATTAATCATAATGCTTACTATTTGTAAAAACTAAAATAGAAAAAGAAAGAAAAACATTAATGATATTTATTAATTGTTAAAAGAATTGGTTGTTTATGTAAAAAAATTATTTTATGTTTGGTTATCATAAAATTACTTTATACTTATAAAAGGATTTTTAAAACCAATATTAATCACAAATCAATTTTAAAGACGACGAATCCAAATTGATGGTTCAAAAAATGGAATATACCTCTACCTCATACTAAAAATAGATTTTATACAGATTTTTTGCAAAAACAACCTTATTTAAGTAAAAATAATTTTAAAAACTGATAAACAATTGACTAAATTATATACTGATTTGACTTTGGTTCTTAATGTTTATTGTAAATTGTGAATATTTACAATTACTGATTTGGATACAATAATCAAGTTTTAGCTTCTATGGTAAGTAAAAAAAGTTCATTTACAGTTAGTTAAAAAAACTTTTTAAAAAAAATACCTAAATTAGCAGTTCTTTTTATTATTCATTCGGACCAAGGAAAGGTTTATTAAAGTGTTTAATTGCAATCTTATTTGGATTAAAGAAGTTTTTTAGTTAGTATATCGATCGTGCAAAGTGACTCCTAACTAATGACGTAGTCTTGGCATCTTATTATGGTAATTAGAAAGGTTTTATGAAAAATTAAGATCAGCATTTTAGTGCGGGTATGACTTTTATTTGATTTAAATTGCGAAAGACCCACACTTCGACTCTCCAAAAGTATCACCAACTAATAAATAATATATTTAATAATTTTTATAGACCAACTTTTTTTAAGTTGGCCTTTTAATTATTGGCTACTTAATTTTGGGGCATGTACTTTTAGTTTTCATTGATATTTTCAATCTATCAAAAGTATATATAAATAATAAAATTACAATAACATAAATTATTTTATTTTAAAAAATTATCTTAAATTAACTTAAAATTTTGTTTTCTAACCACTCTAAAACATCTTGTTGTACTTCTTGGTAATCTAAATCATTGAATAAATTATGGAAAGATTCTGGATATAGTTTTAAATCTTTATCTGGTGTTTGAATTATATTAAACATTTCTTGACTATTTTCATAAAGAATTACTGAATCTTTTTGGCCATGAAGCAATAAAATAGGTTTTGGATAACAAAATGAGTTGTTAATTAAATTTTCTTGAAAATAATCAATACTTAAACACATAATATTTCTTAAAAATCTAGGTGTAACAGAAAAAATACGATACTCTTTCATTTCTTCACCAAGGGGAATTCTAGATAAACGTTCATAATTTTGTCCTATAGTAACATTTGGCATATTTTGAATATTAGTTTCATCAGCAAAAATTGTTGCTTGTTCTATAATTTTTGTTGGCGAACCACTATTAATTACACCATCTATATCATCATACTTATAAACATAACAATTATTAACTATTCCTCCTAAACTATGACCTAACAGGAAAACTTTTAAATTATTTTTTCGTTTTAAAAACGTAACTATTAAATGTAAATCATCTATAAAAGTATGGAAACTATCAATGTCGCCTATGTTTTGGTAATCACTTATACTTTGTCCGTGATTTCTAATATCATAAAGTAAAACATTATAATTAAAGCCTTTCAGATAGTTTGCTAATCTTTCATATTCTCTTGAACTTTCTCCTATTCCATGTGTTACAATTACATTAGCTTTAGCATTATTAAGAGTAACTTCTTTAAAATCTGTGTAAAGACCAGTTTCTTCTTTATTCAAAAGAGGATGAGCATAAACTTG
>NZ_JAOSID010000014.1 GCF_030588185.1 Candidatus Phytoplasma melaleucae
ATAAGTTTTTGGTAACTAAAAGAGATATGGCGGCAGGTCCAATCATACAAGAAATTACCATAATAGAACCAACTACATCAAAAGAAATAACAGCTGTCATAGAAACTAAAAACATTATGTTGGATTTTGAAGAGTCAGAATTTAGAGTTTCTATGTTATAAATATATCTTAGAGTTCCTACACTCTTACTATTTTCAAAATTCAATGTCCGATAAGTCTGTTTAAAAGGCAAGTCTTGTAATTTGCTTTTTAGGAGTGAAGCTCAAAAAAAAAAAAAAACCTAATACGAAGGCGTATGAACAGAGTATTGTGGCCTTCTCGTCTTTTCCTGCAAAGTTGTGTGAGTTAAGAGTCTTCACCTTCAAAAATCTATCACAGAATCATTATCGGTCGTGTGCTCGTGACGTTCTTTTTCTAACAATACTATATCTTTTCTGGGTTGGAAGTTGAACAAGTACCTGCTGGTGCTTCTGCATGATTCGAGTTCCCTTGTTCTTCACTTGGTTGCATCGCCATTGGATTGCTCCCCTAATTTCAGCCTTTCCACGGCGAAGTAAACGTAGAGCGCAAAGAGACTTTTTATTTTCCTAGAAAGTCAATTTTGATCGGCTTGAGTTTCGGGGCCTCTTTTAACTTGTAAGCTAAAGGTTTGACCATTTCCAGAATATTGCCTTGAAGCTAGGTTGTTTTTATATCGATTAATCTATTAGTATAGATAACTAATATGGTATTTTGCCGTCGGTTCATTCGTATTGTCTTTTTCACATACCTCATGTCATGTGATTTAATTATGAATTGATAAGGTCGCATAATCAAGTGGCCAATCAATATGAAATACTAAAAACTATGGAAATGACAAGATATTAATTTAAAGATCAACGAATGAACTATCTCGAGAGTTCATCTTAGAATTTTAGTTATTTGATGGACGTGCCAAAATAATTGATGAAGATATGCATATGAAACCGGCCTTGTGTCGTTCTCATCTATGAAATTGTCAAGCGGTGCACTAATGAAAACACAACTACTTGACCAATCAAGGTAACGATAGCCTTTGTGACTCAACACGGATCCAAGAAATACATGTAAAACAAAACGTGATGCTAGCTTAGAAGAAAAAGAATAACAAGCACGCCCAAAAATTGAAAGAATGAGTAATCAAATTGAAACCCAAAGAGAAAGTGGAAATGGGAGACATGAGCGAACGTTTCAATGAAGACACCTTTGTATTCTCACAGAATATTTTGAGATGGCGTGTCTAGACAAGAAAAGCGTTGAGTAATGAATAATACCATTGTCACAAAAGTATGTTCGGAACGAAAAACTGGTATATTCGTCTGTAACATTCCCTTTTGTTGACTTTCCGTCCCATCCTTCTCTCTCTCCTCTTCTCTCTGCCGATTCTCTCTCCTTTCTTACATTTCATTCGTTTCCCTCTTTTCTCTCTCCTCCCCTCTCCCTTCCCCGTTTTCAGCCGGCAGCCCCTACTCCTTTGACCTTTGACTCTCTCTCTCTCTCTCGCTCTCTCTCGCTCTCGCGCGCGCGCGCGCCCCGCGCGGAGGGGGCCCACCGCTCTTCAGGTGCGCTGCTCCTGCCATCCATTTCGCGGCTTCTGCTTCGCGGACCAGCTCTTCAGGTCTCGGCCTTCCCCTGCCGCTCGGCTTCCGTGGATCTGCCTCCCCTGCCTCTGCCTTCGCTCCTGTTTTCTTGCTTCCTCGCACGACAGAGCCTTCGTCTTCCTCAGGAGTATGGTCCATATTGATCCGATCCCCCAAACTAGGAACCGGACCAATGGGACCGATCCTTGATATATAAGATCGGGGACTGGACCAGATAATCACCGGACCGGATCGACTGTCTGATTCCTAGGCAATCCAATAGGATCGGAAAAAATTCGAACAAAAATTAACACGTGCAATTAACCCCACCACCATCTCTCCGACTGCTCTTTCCCCATCCACACAATCCATTTGTGAAAAAGCATTGCCTTGACACTGCTCAATCTCCATGTTCCTTCCAACAGAGCACCATGAACACACATCTTCGAATGATATACAGCTTCGCTCTCTTCTCCTTCAAAGCACCGCCGGTCGACCTGGAAAGTTGCCCTGCTTGTGCAACATAGTGTCGGATGATTCCATCCTTCCACCCTTGGTCTTCGATATCATCGTGACTAAGCTAGGATTGTGAATTGGTTAATGATGGGTTTGATTATGAAGAGTGCGGTAGAGGTATGGAAGTGGGTTCCTCGTCATGCCATCATGGCCTGCAAGGAAACAAGTCCAGCCCATGTATGGGCAAAAATGAGCCCAGACCAAATCCACGATTTTTTTTTTTTTTGGTTGAAGACCAAATCCATGATTGCTCGGTATAAAATCAGAATTAGGGCTCGCTAGGGAGAGGAAATGCTTGCTGTTCAGGTGATTCAGGTGGTCCAATCTAGTGCCGCCCTCCTGAGAACTGGGAACTGGGAACCGGGAACCGGACCGCCCAGCAACCAGTTCCATTTTTAGGAACTGAGGACTAAACCAAAACTCTAAAGAACCGAACCAACTTGACCGGTCCGGTCCGGTCAGGTTGGTCCGGTTCCCAATTCAAAACATGATTGGAAAGCTTACAAAATTAGAAAAAAAAAACTAATCTAATCAAACTTAGGAAAAATCTTATCTAAATTGATCTGCTACCAATGATCTCCTCATCTTCAGAGTCAAAATCTCATGTCGCATGAAAAGCCTTACTTGAAAGAAACAGAATACGTGCATAAGACTGTTGTTTCCGGCAAGGTTCGGCAAAGTTGAGATTTCTTTCAAACTAATGGGTGCGCTTCATTCACATGGCAATATTTTTCTTTTCCCGTCGTGCAAAAGATGAATTGATAGAGCATCTAAGTGGTAGTCTATTTTAGGACTATGAGACAAGAAGTCCTTTCTTTCGTGACAGCAATTCATGTTTGTTTGGACAGAAACCCCATAGGGTTGTAAAAAGTTCTCTCACGCCCAAAATTATCGCTGGTGGATGAATCGACTGAAACCTAACCAGGGGTATCTGCCATTCAAACATGGATTTTTTTTCGAAAAATTCTTACGCATTACTTGCAGGGTTGATCTTCTGTCATGGACTCAATTAAGTATCTCCATATTTGTACAGAATCTAAATAATTTAAAGAATATATGATTCAATTTACTATTGATATGTTCGTAAGTTAAAAGCTAGATCCTTTGGTTTGGTATGCCCAAGACATCCTTGAGATTGAACCATTAATTTCAATTTGAAAGACATAGATTCCTGTGTACGGACTTGGTGGATTTTAAGATGTGAACAACTTATGTATAAGGACCCAACATTTTTTTATATGAAATTTTACACCTTTCTTAGCGCGAATCAGAGCAGCAATCCCATGACTTTGCGGTTCGCTTGTGGCCAAAAGTCTCCCAACCGAGGAAGGAAAAAGATAGAGGTGAAGAGAATGATTTTTCCCCATCTACTGCAATTCCACACCTTTTTCAGTCCAGACAGACACATCGGCAGCATAAAAGTTTTCTGCACAAAAATATCTCAGAGTGGTAATATAAATCTACTTTTTCAATATGGTTACGTGCAAAAAATATAAGTTGATACTCAACAGTGGGTAACTATATTGGTTGAGAGTTTCTCCTTCATTGTCGAGGTTGAGGGTTCGAAATCCGCATTACTAGCGTCTTAAGTGAGAGCTATGATGTTGGGGTTATATACTAATCTCTCTCGAGATATAGAAGCCCGATCCTTTGACGTTAGGACACGGATGGCCTGTGGTAGATTACTCGATTATAAAAAAAAAAGTATAAATTGATTATGTGTTATTATCTAAAACTTGCTACTGTGAAGAAAATTTTACATTGCCTTTTATAGAATAAAAGTCCGTCAAAATAAGATTCATGTTATGGACACTCTTAGTGTAAAAGTCCGTTGAAGTAGGATTTATGTCATGGATACTCTTAGTGTAAAAGTCTTCTTTACACATGCGTTCTCAAAATGGAAAAACAAGGTGATGGATTAAACGTACTTGCTAAGAATGAAAATCATAAGTGGCATTCTATAAAACCTTCTTACATAAAGAAACTTTTACACTACCAATAAACTGAATAAAGTCCATTGATATATGATGTTTGTAAAGCAGAGGATGATGGAAGAAGAGAAAAGAAATGATAAATATACTTGTATTTCTTTTAATAAATTTTTCAAATTTACACTTGCAAAAATAAAAGTAATTTTTATAAAATTTCTGGGGTCATAGAATTTGGAACTGACGTCGTCATGCAGGGAAAAGAGAATGGCTTTTTTAATCTGCGGCAAGAATCTGGCACCATCCACATGTGTTTCTAAATAGAGAAGATCACGATTCACGATAACACAAATTGACTTTGACTTCCAAGTCTTCATCCACCTAAAACTATTTGTCTACTTTACCTTTGAGAAGGTGCAAGAGTGTCATGTACGACGTCTTATGTCGGCCATTTGGCTTGAACTATTGCGCTTTTCGACCTTTATGGGCCATTACTTTTAGCTAGTTACGTCATTCCCACATCACAAATTGAACATGTAAAAGTTCAG
>NZ_JAOSID010000015.1 GCF_030588185.1 Candidatus Phytoplasma melaleucae
ATCATCTTCAGTTTTCAAAGACTTCCCATGTCATGCTAGAGAGGCATATCCTCCCTCCGGTATCAGGATAACGACTTCGGAGTGGTCAAAATTAAACACATATGAGAAAAAGTAATAGTAGTTAGATGGTGAAGGGAGGTGGATTCGAACCACCGTACCTTTCGGAACAGTTTTACAGACTGCTGCGTTTAGCCACTTCGCTATCCCTCCAGGAATAAATCCGAAAAAATGACCAGAATTATATTTTTTCAAAACTTACTATTTGATTTTAACATAAATTAAAGAAAAAATAAACAAATTTTATTTTTTTGTTCATTATCAAAAGTAATAAATATTTGCGAAAAATGACAAAATCAAATTTCCAAGTTAATTTGGCGAAAAAAACATAAAAGTTAAATAAATTACTTGGATTCATCTGTTTTGATATCAGACCTTCATTTAATAGGTATAGTTAAAAAAAATCAAAAAATACAAATCATAAATAATCTAATAATTACATTTTTTGTAATGCAATATATTTATTAGCCATTATTTTATGATTGATCATCGTTTGAAAAATAGTATAAAGATTTCCTATAATCCAATATAAAGATAAAGTAACATCTTTAAAAGACGCAAACATCATTCCAAAAATCATGCAATAACTAATAACTTGCATCATTTGTTCTTGATTTTTTTGTTTTGCTTTTTGTTCTAAAGTTAAAAAATTATTTTGTTTTGCATAATAAGGTTTTTTTAAATTAACTTTATTCAAAAAAAACATAGTTATACCTACTAACCCGGATAATAAAAGTTTATAAATAAAATAATTGTTATTACTATCTAATTTTAAATATATAAAACCTAAAAAAGGTTTTGTAGTAAAAGGATTAAAAATTCCTCCTGAAACTCGAAAACGATTTAAAGTCTTTAACATAGCAAAAAAAATTGGCATTTGCAAAAAGGATATAAAAATTGCGAAGATATTAAAATTATATTTCTTATACACTTTCATGATTTCTATTTGCATTTGTTGTAAAGATACAGGATCTCTTTTTAAAGCATATTTAGCTTGAATTTTATTAATTTCTGGCTGTGCTAAACTCATATTTAAAGAAAAAGTATTAGTTTTAGTATAAATTGGCCAGGACAAAGTTCTAACTAAAACAGTAGTTAAAATAATGCCTAATCCTAAATTACCAAAGAAAAAACCTTCTAGACCATAAGAAAAGATATTGGAAAAAAAATATAAAAAAGATCCTATGCAAATAATTAACACATTCCATATATACCCTAATAATCCGCCCCATTTTAACTTAGAAGGCCATTGAATAGGCAAATCGCCTGTATCATCTACAAAAATCTCTAAATAAGGTTTAAAACTAGAATTTTTTTTCAATACTAAAGTGTTAATACCTTTTTGAATGCCACCATTATTATCATGCTTTTGTCTAATTAAATCATTATACTCCATACTAGAGATTTCATTGTTTTGATCATTAAATTTAAAGATCTTAAAATTTGATACATCTTTAATATCTTGAACTTCAATTTTCTTAGCATCCAAACAAATTTGTTTTAAGGTTAAAAATTTTATTTCTTCTTGTTCTTGAAAACGTTTACAAAAATAACTTCTATTTATTCCTTTTGAAACAGTAAACAGTTTTTTAAGTATATTTATTTTTGTATTTAATTCAAGTATTTGATTAAAAGAAAAATAATATTCTTCCCCTTTACAAATTTTAGCTATTTTAGCTCTAAACATATCGCGTAAATTGTCAGAAAAATCTTGATTCTTAGTAAGAGCATTAATCATAATGTTTTTATTATCTTTAATATTAAAGATAAACACTTCTAAATCTTGAAAATCTTTTTCAAAATCAAAATTATTTTGATCAGAAATTTTCTTTAAATTATTCCATTTTTTGATTAATTCTTCTTGTTCCTCTTGCTCAGAACCCTTTATTTTATCTATTTTAAAAATAACTTTAATATCGTAATTTATTAAATAATCTTTTTTTTCAGATGATTGAGGAAAAAAAATCCTAAAAAAATTTAAAATACAAAAAATTAACAAAAAAACTATAAAAAACCGTTTAAAAGAAAATTTATTTTGGTTCATACTATTTACAATATCCTTTATTATGTTATTAAAGAAGATTTTTGTAATAACATTAATAAATTTTGCGTCAAATTAGCAAAATTAAGTTCTTTTGCTTTAGGTTTAATTACAACGGCAAAATAAACACTTGAATCAATGAATTTAGAATAATTATAAATAATCATTCTTAAACGTCTTTTAATCAAATTTCTTTCATGCGCTTTTCCGTATTTTTTACTAATACTTAAAGTAAATTTAAAATGTAAAGTATTCACATGTTTAACATAAAATAAAGTAAAAAAAGCGTTTTTTACATTGTGATTTTTATTCGACCTAAAAATTAAATTAATTTCACTATTTTTTCTTAAAATAAATTTTCTTTTCATGATATATATTTTGATCTTTTTTTACAAAATAAATCAATAACTTAATTGAAAATATTAATCAAAAAACTAATGAAAAAAAATAAATATATAGAAGAATTATACTGTTAACTGGTATCTCCCTTTTTTTCTTCGATTAGCTAATAAACGGCGTCCACCTACAGTAGACATTCGCGCCATAAACCCATGAGTTCTTTTTCTTTTGCGTTTACTTGGTTGATAAGTTCTTTTCATAAAATGACAAATCCTCTTTTTTTAAAAAAATTAAAAAAAATAAATTGTCGGACAATTCAGTAATTTTTTATTTAAACAAAAAAATAAAAAAATTTACTAAGCCCTCCAATGATCAAAAAAACATCTTTATAATGGCAAATAAGCGCCAAGAATTAAAATAACATTTATGAAGAATGAAGTTTTTTTGGATAAAAATAGAAAAAAGTAATTCCATAATGAATTTCTACATTAATTAAATAAAATTTCTTCTACTTTTTTTTCATCTAACTTTTGTATAAGTGAAAATAATAATTTAACAGTATTTTCGATATCTTGTCTATGAACAATAGAAGCATGAGAGTGTATGTATCGTGTAGGAATCGATACTGTTATGGCTGCAGATCCTTCTTGTTGTATATGCATTGCGGCAGCATCAGTAGTGCCTCCAGTAGGTATTGATTCTTGAAAAGGAATATTATTTTCTCTAGCTATTTGAATAACAAATTCTCTTAATCCTTTATGAGCTACTAGTCCACGATCAAAACAAGATAATTGAGGACCTTTGCCTAAAAAACTTACAGACTTATTTTGATTTTCCGGAACATCATCGGCAATAGTCACATCAACTGCTATTGAAATTTGAGGTTTGACTTTATTCGCACTAGTAATAGCTCCTCTTAAACCTACTTCTTCTTGAACTGTAAAAGCGCCAATGAATTGATTCGGATTATTATTTATAGATGCCAAAAGCTCCATAACTACTAAAACACCTGCACGATTGTCAATAGCTTTAGCCAACCAAAAGTTAGGATTACCTAAACTTCGAAATTCAGAATAAGGCGTGATCATATCGCCTACTGCTACTCCTAACTGTTGTGCTTCTTCTTTGCTTCTTACCCCTAAATCTAAAAATAAATTATTTATTTCTGGAATTTTATTTCGTTCAGCGAGAGATAAAGAATGAGGTGGTTTAGCTCCTGTAATCGACCATAAAACACCTTTTTTCGTATGAATTTGCCATATTTGAGCCAACATAACTGTTGGCAACCAACCGCCTAATGTTTGAAACTTAACAAATCCCTCTTTTGTAATATCAGTTACCATTAATCCAATTTCATCTACATGTCCTGCCAATAAAATTTTAGGGCCTTTAGTGCCTTTATAAGCCAGTAAACTACCTAAATTATCGTGATCAACCTTATCGACAAAAGACATTATTTGATCTTGAATATAACCATTGACTTGTTTTTCTTGCCCTGAGACACCATTTAACATAGTTAATTTTTTCATTTTCTCAAATAAATTATTAAAAACATTATCACACATAACGCCTATTCTGTCTCCTCATTATTAGTTGCAACAAAGAAAATTTAATCATGTTTTATTTTACTTAAATGATCAATATTTCTATAAATTATAGAAACATAAAATAAAAATATTATAAAAAACAAAAAAGATAAAGTGATTAAAGCTAATTTATTTATATCAACACCTTTACCTAAACAAAAACAACTTAAACCGAATAAAAATAAATAAGAATTAAATTTTAAAATAGATTTTTTAGTGTTTGTTATTGCAAAAACGTACATTTCGATTAAACTATGAATGCAACAAATATAACAAATAATATTGCTTAGATTTAATATTTTTTTGAGAAACTCATTT
>NZ_JAOSID010000016.1 GCF_030588185.1 Candidatus Phytoplasma melaleucae
GTCAATGTCAATAGCATGCCCAGACAAAGCACATCCACTTAAAACTCTAATTATCAAACAAAAGCATCCCCGAATGTTTATGGGTTCTCATCTAATCTGTGTGTATCAGAGTGCACACAACCATAAATTGTTATTATTATTTTTTTTTCTTTAGCACAAGGTTTCCATTAATTGTTGATCTCAATTTCGGCCATGATTTCATTCTTACCAAGTCGGAATCTCCCTTTTGCTAAGTTGTTTCGTTGGTACAAGTTTTCTAGTTGTCATGATGCGGCTGGGAGCGTGAGTCTTGATTGGATAATGTTGGATTGATACATTGGTGGACGGCCGTCTGGTGTTCCATTATAAATGCTGGGTTCTTTTAATTTTTATTTTTATCAAAAACCTGGGCAGTCTATCCTCCTTGGCCCTACTCTGTGGCTAGTCGCTGGAGAACCAGCGGCTTGAGTCTGAGCCAACAAGCATGGAAATCTCGATATCTGGTCAGTTTATAACAACCTTTTCCCACCACATGAGCTAAAACCCTTGTGGCGGGGTTTGCAGTCTAAGAAAAGCTAAAACCTTGCCTCTTCGGCGACTCCTTCTTCTATTTCTTCACCTCTGAACTTCGCATCAGGCTCTTCAGCTTTTTGTTGACCGCTGTTTGATTTTGTACTCATCTGTTGGTGGTGCTGAAGTATTGGAGTGGAGGGCGGCTTTCTGGGGTTGTGGATGTTGAATTCAGGTTATTTGTCTTTTGAAGGGATGATTGCGGCAATATCATGGGTTCCTAGAGGGGCTTCGAAGGCGGTACCCAACGTGGCCGAACCGCCTTCCAAGGAGGAAATTGAAGAAATTTTGAAGAGTGGAGTTCTGGAAAGAAGGTAAAAAGAAGTTTCTCTCTTTTTAATGTCTTTGGCCATGTATTCATTCTGTCTCTAGCAACCTGAATGACTTGTAAAGAAATAGTCTCTGTGTGATTTTAGTGAGCTGGATGCACGATGGCGCTAATGACTAATGTGACGTTTGGTCCATGTGTGTCAGTTAGGTTCTTGAACTGTCTGTTTAGGTCTATGATGTCATTTAAGATGGACTGATTCTCGGTTGTTTGCGGTGAAATGAAGTTGAATCGGTGACCAACAACAGTGTATTGAAATCAGAGTATTGGAAATTTGCAAGGAGTGCCCAAGAAGCTGTTTACGTATATTTTATTAGTCAATTAAGATAGAATAGGGGTCTGTCTATCTGGGCATGTAAGAACTGCATACATTTCCTGGAGCATTGAGAGAAAAATTACTATGATATAGTTAATGGAGATTTTCTTTGCATTTTCTTTCTTTCTGGTTTGATTCTGCTGTATGATGTATTTTGGCAATCTTATCAAGAGATATAGCTTTGTTTGCTTTAGTGAAATTGTCGAGAGAGAATCTATGATTGCACACATTCTGTTGTTATAGCTTGTGCTTGATTTTCGTGCAGTGGAGATAGTGATGGCGAGGAGGATGATGACAACATGGACGTGGTTGCTTTGGAAAAGACTGATGAAGTTTCCACTGCATTATTTGCTGCTGATGCACTCGGGAGAAGTTCCAAGGTGACAAAAGTTGGATCTGTTTTTGAGGATATAACCGATGGTTTGAAGGAGCTTGATATGGATAATTACGATGAAGAAGATGAAGGTATGTTCCTTTGTGTGGCTGCTCTGATCTTATTTTCCTGTTATAAGTAACTTTCATAGTCCATCCAAAGGAAGTTGGATGGGGTAATTCCCACTAATATGTGAATGCCCTGCCTAATAACGACTCATTTTAATGGCATGTTGGTCTTTTCCTTAAAATCACTAACAGGAGCCGGCCAAACTTAACTGAACAAGTAATGGACATATTACGAATCTCCGCAGTATGAGAAATCCAAACATGGTCTAGATGTGTTTTCTGAGCCAACTTTAAGAGCAAAGAAGGAAGAGCTTTCCCTTTCAAAGTCCCTTTTGGCCAATGAAACGCAACATTCTACTTACCACTTGTTATGCTTGATAAAACCAGTAGATGCTGCCAAGTCTGCTTGCTAATAGGCAAGTAAAACATTTTGCTTGCTTCAAAAACACCATCACAGAAAACCAAAGAAGGGGAAATGAAATAACTACACTTTAGCATTCTATCATTCTAGGCAAGCCTGTTTTGAATTGCTAGCCACAGAAAAGAAGCTGTCAAAGAATATTTGAAGGAAAACATGCTAATTTTATGCCAATCCATCTTATTCCTCCTGTCCCTTGTAAAATGTCAAGCTAACTTTACAGAAAAGTGTAATCCTTCACAAAATATAATCTGTAATGCCATGGTTAGAAAAAATAGCTCCATGAATGGATACTAGTATATCAACAAGATCATGAGAACAAGTGAGAGGCCTTCTCCATTTATTATCCCGAGGGGATTACAATAACTTCTTCTTGGTAAGACTGCACACTGTGTGAGAACTTGGCTTAATATTGCCTTTCCACCGGTTCTCTCATATTGTGTGAGATGTGTTACTAGCTAGCTAGCTTGGCTTATTACAGAGCTTCTTGGTAAAGGAAGCAGCTAAAGTTACATAGACATATAATCCAGTGCATGGTAGAATGGTTGAGAAAAGATGGACGGTCACATAGATATTCAGATTATAAAGGTTTTGAATTTGCCTTTGATCTGCTGATCACACTAAACTTGGAGGCAAACTACAAATGAAACTGTGTAATGACCCATTAATGGAGGGGTAAGAGAGGAGGATGCCAGGAGGAATTCAAAGCCACATTTAAGAGGCTGTCCCATTAATTAATTATGATTAGAGATGCTGAGAGCTGCTGTTCCAAGCTTGCTTCCACACCTAGTGGACTGGTATTAACATGATGATGGAATAAAGGGAAAGGCGATATTTTTTCCTGAGAGTAAAGACTTCGCTTCCAACCATACTCTATTAATTATATTATCAAGGATATCTTGTTAAACATGGAACAATAAAAGAGATGCACGTCTTGCTTGGTTTTTAGGACATGGGCTAATCTGAGTATGCAACTAGTTATGCAAAACAACCAAGTGCCAAAATTACTCATCTTTTGAAAACCTGCAGGGAAAGCCCGGTCAGAATTAATTGGATCCACTTATTAATGAAATTTATTTGGATTTAATATCCAAGAAATCTGACCTAAAAGGCACCAGTTCATGACTGTTCTGAAAGTCTTGTAACATGCATTTATTCCTTTCCAGTTCTTTACAAATAGCCCAAATTAATTCTGTTTTCCCTATTTTGGTAATACCTTCAATAATTAAACTAATCGCTCTGTGACCATCTCTTAATCTTTGAATTTGAGTTTTAATATGATTAAT
>NZ_JAOSID010000017.1 GCF_030588185.1 Candidatus Phytoplasma melaleucae
GATAAGCTTTTGTTTAATAGCTAAAGCTTCTTCTTCACTTAAACTAGCTTTATTTTCGTTATTTGATAGCTTAAACGTGGTATGTCGAGGTAAGGTTTTTGTTGGAATTAGATTAGCTAATTTTTGGCAAGCCTTTGACCGCTGCATTTGCCGACCCAGCAAATTTCAGGCTGAGAGTAAACAACGCGCCGGTCTCGAGATGCATGACTGCGAGTTCTCGAGACGCAGTGTCCGAGTCTTTGTCTGCAGGACGCAGTAAGAATTGTGGCACAGTCGAGCGCATCCAGGCCAGAGAAGGTTCCATCGAATCCCAATTGATCAATGATCTCGCGATCGCGAGCAGCAGAAGCCCGTCTGGCCTGACTTCATTGAGCTCAGCGTCGCAGGAGGGAATCGGTATTTTATCTGCTGTAGCAGCCTTGTTGCTTCGCAAAAAGATCAAACCATAGGCCAGTGCAGCAGCTGTGGTGGTGATGCGGGCGTCGACTCTCCATGTCGGATTCACGGCATGGTCATCGTGCAGCGGCGGTGGCGTTCCGACCATCAGACGTTCGAGACTAAGCAACATAGTCCTGTCTTTATTTGAGGTGAGATTCGAATGTCGCCCCCGACCAAGCATTACTAATCCGACACCTAAAGCTGCGGATAGGCAGTACGCTTCCCTGCAGAAGCGCTGCGTATCCGTGGTCTCGATGATTTGAGCCCCAATTTGTTCGCAAAGGGCTTCGGCAATGTGGCTTACGCCAGAGCCGAGGAACAATAATCCTGTACCCAGCAGAGCAGCCGCTTGTACGAGAGTGGAGTGGGCTAGATTGGCCGAGTGGGGCGGCAAGAATGCTTTCACATGGCAGGCTAGAAGAGCGCGAACATCTGGATCACCTTTGGCAACGAACGTTGCTGACAAACCCAAGAGCAACCCAATCGAAGTAAGGCTGTGTCGATCTCCCAAGTATCGATAGGTATGCACTTGTCCAATGGTTACAAAGCGTCCCGAGAGCCCCAGACCGAGCAGTAACCCAGCGTGGCGAGCAGTACGTTCACCGGCGCTCTGTGAGAAGTACCAAGTGGAGTCGACTTTGGTCTTGCCAACACACATTTCTAATGCTGAGGCACAGCCATTGTGAAAGTCAGGCCACTCGAGCTCTGGAGTCTCAGCCCGGGGCTCAGAGAGACCGTAAGGCTGTGCTGGTCTCAAAAGAATGCGCAGATTGATTCGGGGCGTCTGCCACTTTTGGGTCGGATCAAACTTTCGAGTCAACAAGAGGAACATGCCTCTACCAACCGGAGTTGCCTTGATCCTTTCAGCAGCATTCTGTAAACGAGCCAGCCCGAGTTCGCGATTCTCATGATCACTATTGTCTGGTCTGGTCGGGGCTCGAATTGCTGTAGGACGAGAAGTTGACAACATATCTGAGACGTCTTGCAGTCGGAAGTCTGCAGAGAACAAGGTCGCTGACAACGGATCTAGCTTTGCTCCACTCGGCAGAGTCCTCAGCTCGTCTGCAGAGAAACGGCGGGCCATTCGTGTCGAGACGCCTTGAGCATGCGCGAGGTCTTTGCGGCCGATCAAAAGTTTCGCGTCCTTCGACAAACCTTCGGAAGGATGCTCGCCACAAAGCTTTAAGACCTGTCGGAACGCGGTGGTGAGGCTGAGAGGAAAGTCCTCAATATCCTCAACGGTTATGTTCTCTGCGACCATCAACTTGAGCAGAGTGTCACTGCGGGCATGGCCCGACCTATTCGTGAGAGCTCCTGCGACTTTCAATATCTTTGCAAAGCAGGGCAGGATTGTCTCTAATTGGACAATGGAAATGACACTGTTCGGCAGCAGAGCTTTCAGGGCGGCTTCCACTGAGCCAAACTCTCCGGCCAACATCTTCTCCACAATAGCGAGAGCGTCTGGTGGTGACGGTATAGATGCGGAGCTTCCCGTTGGTAAGTCATTTTGGCAAAGTCCTACAGAGGCCATCCTCATGTACCAGAATTCGGAATACGCGGGTCTTTGCGTTCTCTGAGATAGTTGCACAATGAGACGGACAAGGTCGGCCAAGCCAGAGTTGCGATGACGGGCACTCAGCGACATCTCTTGAGCCACTGCATGCAAGATTTCCAGTGAAGGCAAAGAGACCTGACGGTCTTCCGCTGGTGTATGGGCGGTGTCCGACGGCGTGGGACCAACATCGAAGCCAC
>NZ_JAOSID010000018.1 GCF_030588185.1 Candidatus Phytoplasma melaleucae
GAAGAACCATAGTACGCTTCAATCATCTTTGCATTATGTATATCGTTTACGTTTTCTATTTTGGGCAAAGTCGTTGCGCTTTTTTGCGAAAAGTCATCGCGTTTCACGGGAATTCGCATAACGTGGGGTCCCCACTTCAACAATCTTTCTCAAAACTTGCATCACTAGAGTTAGCAGACGGTTAAACGATCTCTATACTGTTTTATCTCTCAACTGATCGAGATATGTAATTAATTTCCAGTCTTTGTTTTTTTTTTGTTTTTTTTTGTTTTTTTTTGAATGGATTGGGATTTCTATTTCATTCGCGCATAATATTTTTCGTGAAATCTGGTGCAAATAATGGACGACGACGAGATAAATTGTGATGAAGATGGGTACTCATGTAAAGTAGAAAAGTGTCGTGACAACGAAACAGAAACTTTTGAAGCTCCGACGCTTCTTTGTTAGCAACGCTTTGTTATGGTGCTTCGCCTTACAAATTAATGTACTGATAAATTCACTCAAAAAAAAGGTTAAATTGTTTTCTCATTCTTTCGTCGTCCCCCCACTTTTTGTTTGTCAACGCTTGACTAAAAAAGTACGAGTATGCTGGGAAAGTTTTTTATTTACGATTTTCGTTAGTAATGAAGCGGCAAGATAACTTTAAATGAGGACAAAGATTAGCGGAAGGTGTATAGCGAATTAATATACGAGTAATTTTGAATAAATCAGGAAAACGTTATCGATATATACCTCGGGCTGAAGACCGTGAACGAAGATGTAAATATCGAAAAACGAACAAAATTATGAAATATCACACCAATCAGCCCATTTTAAAGCTCGGGAATTATATATTTTTTATTAAAATTACCGCGTTTACTGCGACGGAAATTGCGCGGAATATCGAAAGCTTGCATTCGTTCGAGTATGCGGGACGCACGAGCGTAACATAATCCGTTTCGGTAGTCTATTTTCGAAAGAATATTCTACAACGTTGCTACACGTTTGCCATTTTTTTTTTTTTTTTTAGTACGTGCATCAAGCCATCTACAATACTAAAAAACTCTTCCCCATTTCAAAATATGGGGTCGGTTTCGGTTTATTTGAACGAATTTTGTCGCGGTTAAGAAGAAAAAATGTGAAGGGAGAAGACCCTCAGTTATCATCCGAAGTCTTGTTACAATATTACTTTTTTTTTTTTACTAGCTTTTCCGTTTTTAATACAATGTAATAAATTACAATTATCACCCGAGCTGAAGGATGGGTACATCAGCGTGAGCATAAATACCCATTTTCCCCAACTCTTGAACGTCGTCATGCCAATGTAACAAACCGAAAAAGTTCGGTGGAAGTTGGTAAATAGCTAATAATACTTTTAGCCTTTAATATACACCTAACTTTTGTCCGTGTTAAAATGATTATTGGTAAATACACTTTAAATGATTTTAAAGTAATTATTTATCTGATTTTTGTGGGGGGGGGGGGGGGGCGCCGCCGGGGGGGGGGGGGGGTGGGGGGGGGGGGGGGGGGGGGGGGGGGGGGGGGGGGGGGGTGGGTGTGGTGTGGATGTGTGGGGTGTGGGGGGGTGGGGGT
>NZ_JAOSID010000019.1 GCF_030588185.1 Candidatus Phytoplasma melaleucae
CGGAGTTTTATATGTACATATCTGTATGTATTTTTTCATTTTTTTTTTTTTTTTTTTTTTTTCCTATTAAAAACTTATTTATAATTTTTATTATTGTTTAAGCGCAAATAAGATATATTTGGTAAATACATTGCTAGTGAGTTGATGCTTATTAAGAGTCAAAAAATTTACGAAGAAGTCAAGTGGGAAATTCTTAATGCTTTGGAAAAGGCTATCAATTCTCAAAAAGAAACAGATGAAGTTGAATCGTGATATTTTCCTTGTAAATGTTATTCCTGAAGTGTGGCCTTAGAATTCTCATTCATCCGTTTCCTCTGAGAAAAACTTGAAATTCTTTTTTCTGTAACAGAAAATTTGACAGTATGGAGGCGAAGTTCATATTTTTCTATAAAATGCTGACGGAGTTAGATTTATCTGTGCGATTGTAAGTAGTACATCTGTATTGAGGAAACTTTTCTTTTTCTCTCATTTCCTTACAACCATTGCTTATATCATACGGAAATAAATTTGTTTTAGTGTACAGTTTATGATAAAAATAAATTACGTGTTCTTGAATTGTTCGTTTCACTTTCTTATTCAAAAAAAATCTGAAAGTAATTGTTGAACATAAATGGATAATCGACTAATTGTATAGACAGTAATAAATACAAATAAGAAATAATTTACAGAAAGTTGGGAATGGTCCATTTATGAATATTAAAGCTCATTAATTTTACTTCAGATTGATCAGAATCAGTGTATATACCGTTAGTTTTCATGTTCATTCTTTTTTTGACTTTCGTTGGATATTTGTACTATTTCTTGTAAATCGTCTTCATTTTCAGAGTACGTTTTTTCAAGTAATTTCTTCAACCTTTTACCAATTAATTTAGGATATGTCTGATTCTTCAGTCTAAATTCTTTACTTTCGTGAATGACTGCACCATGATTCAACTGATACAGACATAGAGCAGACAATGGTCGCAATAGGTCACTTTTGAAATCTGGTTTATCCTCCAGCACGCTCAATGCTTCCGCAGCTGTTTCTACAGTTGATAAGCAAGTTTCAGTTGGTTGCGTTCGAATGATATATTCGCTACCTCGATGTTGTGATAACTTGACCTGAAAATTTACTATTTCACTAACCTCCATTTATGATCACTACCAAAGGTAAATTCTAATAACCTGTTTAAGGGATTGTATTGAAGCTGATTTATTGAACATAGTCTTCGCTTGAGCCCAAGTTCCATCGATTATCACTAAAGTATATGGAGATTGCTCTTGCACTTTAGGTAACTGGTGAATATCAATTGCTCTAACTGATGGATATAGCAATAATGTATTTGGAGAACTAAAAATATCGATCAACTCAGCGTACCTGAAAATATAATTCAATCTAACAAATGAATTATTAGCACTCTTATAAATATTGAAAATGGAACAATCACTATACCTGCTTTGTGGGAATCTGGTGCCTTTATACACAACGCATTTATCGGGTTTCAGAGATAATCTCAAAATAGTAGCCGTATTTAGACATCGTTTCTCCTCAGCAGGATGTTGCAAAAGGACGACTTTGCATTGGG
>NZ_JAOSID010000002.1 GCF_030588185.1 Candidatus Phytoplasma melaleucae
AAAGGTTGATGCCCTTTTGCAAGTTGCACTTGGAAAGCCGGATGCCAGGAGACTGGCCTGTCCGGTTTGGGGGGGGGCATATTGAAACCTGATTTATTTAAACAAGGCGCAATATTTCTATCCGCATCATAACGGTCTCCAAAACCGCTTGTTCGGGTTCGAATCCTGATATCCCTGCCATGAATAATACATAAAAAGTTAAGAAAATAAAAAAAAGGAAAGTTTGTTTAAAACAAACTTTCCTTTTTTTTTATTTCAACTAAAATATATATATTAATCGCATAATACAAATTTAAATAGAAAAAAATTTACTCTTTTATTTTATGTTATGTTCATCATAAAAAATAAAATCTTCATCTTTAAGGCTTTCAGATACCATTTTCTGGTAACCATTACCTTTCATAGAAAAATAATCCATCGTTTTGGTTTCAGTATTTAAACCATTGATAATTACCGGATTAACTTCTTCTTGCGGAAACTTTTGTTCAAATCCTAAATTTAATAAAGCTTTATTAGCGTTGTATCGAATAAATACATTAACATCTTCAACTAAATTAATTTCATTATAGATTTCATAAGTTAATAATTTTTGTTCTTTATAAAGTTTTTCTAAGAGATTAAAAAGCCATTTTTTTAAATTCAACTGCTGTAATGTATCAAAACCTAGATATAATTCTTTTGCTAACCTACCTATATATAATCCATGAACACTCTCATCTCTGATAATTAAATTGATAATTTCCCCCGCTTGCATTAATTTTCCCTGACCATAATAGTATAAAGGATGATAAAAACCACTATAAAACAACCAAGTTTCTAAAAAAACAGAAGCTACCATACTTTTCCATTTAATCTCATTAAAAATATTTATATCAGATAATAAACCAGATTTTTGTATAGTAATATTTCTTTCCAAATCTTCGTAAATATCAGTAATACATTTAATAATAACTTGAAGATTCATTTGTCTCTCGCCCCATAAAAATAAATCATCAATTTTTTCTTTATTTAAAAAAGTCATAAAAATATTTGAATAACTTTTAGCATGAACTGCATTTTCCATAGCTCCCATAAAATTAAGAGTAGCTTTCTTTTGATGTTCAAAAGGTAAACAAGCACGAACCATTACAGGCATACCAATATCTCCTTGATAAGTATCAAGAAAAGTTAAAACTAAAAGATTTCTTGAATAAGCCTTTTTTTCTTGTTCAGATAACTCATTCCACACATGCAAATCGCTTTGCAAACTAATATCTTCTGGACGCCAAAATTGACTTAAATTCTGTTCATAAAAATATTGTGTAAAATCATCTTCTAAATTATTCCAGTTAGCACCTTGATAAATTATTTTTTTTTCTTCCACGACTATAAAAACCTTTCTTTTATTCTATAATATTCATTTCAAACTCAGATTGTGATGCTTTCTTATTTGTGTTTCTAATTCATGTGCAATAACCGTATTTTTTATTAAAAATTCTTTAGCTTTTTCCTTGCCTTGCCCAATATTTTGTTCTCTAAAACTATACCACATTCCGTTTTTCTGTATCAAATTTAATCCTACAGACAAATCTAATATCTCTCCGATTTTAGAAATACCCTTACCATAAAAAATATCTACACTAACTGTTTTTAAAGGAGAACATATTTTAGATTTTACAATTTTAATATTAGATTTAATTCCAATAATGTTATTATTGTCTTTAATAAATTCTGATGTTCTTCTAATATCTAATCTTAAAGAGGCAAAATATTTTAAAGCTTTACCACCTGGAGTAGTTTCACTGCTTCCATATATAACCCCTACTTTTTCTCTTAGTTGATTTACATAAATAACAATAGTATTAGTCTTAGAGGCAATTGGAGTTTGTTTTCGCATAGCTTGACCCATAATTCTAGCATGTAACCCCATAAAGGAATCGCCACTTTCGCCGTTTAATTCAGCTTCAGGCACTAAAGCAGCTACCGAATCAACTGCTATTAAACTAATATTTTGACTTTTGATTAATGCTTCTATAATATCTAAAGCTTTTTCTCCAGAATCAGGTTGAGAAATAATCAAATTATCAATATCTACTCCAATTGATTTAGCATAACGAACATCTAGAGCATTTTCTACATCTATAAAAGCTACATTACCACCTTGTTTTTGGGCTTCCGCTATAGCATGCAATGTTAAAGTAGTTTTGCCAGCACTTTCAGGACCAAAAATTTCAATAATACGCCCTTTAGGGAATCCCCCTATTGATAAAGCTATATCTAAGGATAAAGAACCACTCGAAATGGTTTCAATCTTGCCTGTTTGTCGAGAATTTAATTTCATAATACTGCCTTTTCCAAAACGTTGTTCTATCTCTCGAATTGTTCTTTCTAAGTCTTGTTTATTATTATTTATTGATTCGTGATTCATATTTTACCCCTTTTATCAGTCAAAATTTTTTTCATAAAAATCTTTATATATGATTTACAAGAAAAATATATTTTATTTTTATAAAAAATCAGAATTAATTATCGTGAAATTTTTAATGATATAATCTAAACCTGAAATTATAATCAAAATAATATTAAGAACCAAAAAAACATTAATCACATGATATACTTTTAATATTTGTTTTGGAAATAATTTTGGCCAAATATTTTCTAATTGAGCAGCAAGTAATAATATGATAATTGATATAAAAGTAAAACAAGTTTTTAATTTTCCCCAAAAAGAAGCTCCTATGACATGCTTTTTTTCAAAAGCTAATAAACGTACACCCATTATAATAAAATCTCTTATAATTGTAATAAGCAAAAAACTTAAAATATAATTAATTATTTTATCATTGTCGTATACTAGTAATTCTCTATTATAACATAATATAAAGAGATAAAAAAATGAAATTGTTACTAATAATTTATCCGCTATAGGATCAAAAAATTTACCAAAAAGCGTTGTTTTTTGAAATTTTTTAGCGATATAACCATCCAAATAGTCTGTAATAGATGCTACTATAAAAATAATATTAAAATACATTTTAAAAGTTTCAATTTCATGTGATAATAACTTGACATATAAAAAAGGTAACATACAAAAAACCAAAAAAATGCGAAAGACAGTTAACAAATTAGCTGATTTTTTAATTATATTTTTCATATTTTTTTGTATCTTTCTTACGAAAAAACTATTAAATCTCTGTTATTGCGAAATTATGAATATATGTAAATTAATATTACTTACACTGGCATTCTAAAAATATTGATGTTATTATCGTTTTATTACTATTAACATGGTGTTATTAAGCAGTTCATTTATCATTTACAATACTATTATAAGAAAATAATACCTTTTTTCATAAATTAAAATATGTACCTATAAAACAATAATATTAAAAATAATCTATTTTTATAAAAACCCCCTTTTCTCCAAAATGTTTTTAAATTAATAATTAAAAATGTTATCTTCTTTTTTTGTTTATCATTCTATTGAACAAAATTCTTAAAACTTTGAATAGAAATTTTTTATTTTACTCAAAAAAACTAATTATAATCTTTCTTCAAGATGCAAATGATATCTAAACAGTTGCTGTAGAAATAAATTGTTCCAGAAATTACTACAACTAATAAATAACGACAAAAGAAAATTATTCTTAAATCTTAGTAAATGTTAGCTTTTGTTTTTATATATGCTAAAAAGTAAATTGATAAAAAACTTAATCTTCTTAATATTTCTACTAGTTAGATCCAAACTTTATTTTCTTTTTTTTCATTAAAATATCAACTAAATATTAAATTTTAGATTTTTATTACTCTTATTGATTATTAATAATGAATCTAAAAGAATAAAATAAAAATTTCCCCTAACTAACTATTTTTATAAAACTAAAACATTACATGGTCACATATTAACTACTTTATGTAATAACATGGAGTCAATTTGAATAACATATTATTATTCAAATACCTTTTTATATTTTGTAACTTTTCTAATCTGCCTAAAAACAAAATAATAAATTAAAAAAACATAATACCATATATGTTTTCTCTTTTGATAATTAAATGTTATAATAGCAGAGAATTTACTATATTTTAAAAATAACGAAAAGGAGTCTTTTTGATATATGGGAAAATATCAATTACCTGAATTACCTTATGATTATAATGCATTAGAACCTTTTATATCCTCTAAAACTATGCAAATACATCATCAAAAACATCATAAAACATATGTTAATAAATTAAATTTGTCTTTAGAAAAATATCCGCAAATAAACAATAGCTTGGAAAGTTTGCTAAAAAATAAAAACTTGATTCCAGAAGACATTAGAATATCCGTTCAAAATAACGGTGGAGGGCATTTTAATCATTCTTTCTTTTGGAAAGTTTTGTCATCAAATAAAAACAACCAAATGCCACAACCAATTGACAATCTAATCAAAAGTGATTTTATTAATTTAGATAATTTTAAAAATATTTTTTCTGAAAAAGCTATGAATTTATTTGGTAGCGGTTGGGTTTTTTGGATAATAAATTTTCAAAATAAATCAGAAATATTAACTACTAAGGATCAAAATACTGTATTAGAAATGGGATACCCTCTTCTAGGACTTGATTTATGGGAACATGCTTATTATCTAGATTATCAAAATCGTCGTTTAGATTATATAGAAGCTTTTTTTAATGTCATAAATTGGGAACAAATAGATATGAATTTACAGTTAAACTTGTCAAAAGTTAAATAAATATATAACAAAGATAAAAACTGTTTTAAAAAAAGAGATTGTTGTTCCATCAGCTTAGTAAAAATTCTCGTACTTATCATATTCTAAAGATATTTTATTTTTATTAAAAATGTCTTTTTTCTTATAAACATTTTTATTTTTTTTGCTATTTTACCTCTTTCCATTCATAATATTTCCATATTAATTTTACTAAATAATAAATTATACTTTTGCTTTTAATTTGTTTGGGTTTGCTTATTCAAAAATATAGTTACTTAGAACTACTTTTTATTTGTTGCTAAGTTATTAATAGTTTTGAATAATTGTATGCTAGAATAAAATGTATTTAACATTTCTATTTATTTTTAAAATAGTTCTTGAAAGAAATATTTTATTTTTTATCAAAAAAATATAGATCCATTTTAGAAATAGAAAAGAGAGGACCATTAATATAAATGCCTTCAAATAATAATCGTAAAAAAATAAAAGTTTTTGGATTTCATCCATTAGCTTTCTTAAGTTTATGTGGTATATTGTTTTTCAATATTTATTGTTTAAGAGAATGGCCAAGTAAAAGCCAAAATTTATACCATCCTATGCTAACTCCTTTGTTCTTAATAATGGTTTTAGGGTTCGGTCTAAATTTTATAGGTTCACAAATTCCTATTTTAAATAAATTAGGATTAGGCTTTCTGCTATGCATTTTTATTCCATCTTATTTAGTATATAAAGGTTGGATTCCATTTCAACTGGCTAATAATTTTGATAAGGGTTTTTTTAACAAAGCTGATAGTAAATATGGTGTAGGGATGAATTTTTCACAATTTTTTATTACTATTGTTATTTCAGGCAGTCTTTTAAGTGTGGATAAAAACCTATTAAAAAGATCACTCTTCAAGTTCATACCTTTAACAATATTGGCTGTTTGTACTTGTTTTTTAGTAATAGGTTTTTTAGGTGCTTTGCTACAATATAAATGTCCAGGAATATTTCAAAATAGAAGTCAAGGTTCTTTTTTAGATTCTATTTTTTTTATTGGTGTGCCTTTAACTAACGGGGGAACAAATTTAGGCATTAACGGTTTTGCTAACGGACTTTACAAAGAAGCATTCCCTACTAGTTCACCTTCTGATATAAGAAGTTTTATTTTAGCTCCTTTAATCTTAGCCAGAATTTTAAGTATTTTTTTAGCTGGTTTGCTTTATGTTTTTTTTGATAAAACTAAATTAAGCGGAAAAGGATCTTTAGAAAAAAATAATGCCATTAACAGCACTAATAAACAACAACAACAAAAATATTCAACAGAGAATAAAAAAATCGGAATGGGACTAACTATTATTTTTGCCCTTTACGCTTTAGGTAGTATGATTAATCAATTATTATATGGTAAAATGGACGCAATGGTATATGTTATTCTAATATTATTAATCATTAAGATTTTTGATTTGTTTTCATCTGAATATCAAAATTGTGTTGAACAAGCTGGTAAATTTATGACTGAAAATTTTACAAGCGCAATTTTAGTGGGTTTAGGATTAACTACTAATTTTAACCAATTACAGAAAATTATGACTGATAAAAATATTCTATTAATAGTTATGTTTTCTTTACTAACAGCAATTACCATAACATTTTTATTATCTCGTAAACTAGGTTTTTATCCTCTAGAAACTGCTTTAACATCTGGTATCTGTTCTCATAGCATCGGCGGCACCGGTAATGTAGGTGTAATGGCTATAAGTCATAGACTTTCTTTACTACCTTTTGCCATGATAGCAACTAGAATAGTTGGTCCTTTAGTTTATGTTGGTGCTTCTATCATTTTCAGAAGTATATACATGTAAATATGATCAAAATAAATAATTTCTTATAAAATTCTGTTGAAATCAAGGTTTCAACAGAATTTTTTCATTATAATTCACGTAATAATTATTATTTTAAAACTTAGACATAACAGAAATAGTCATATATATTTATATACGTTCTAATAAATTCAAAATGTTTTAAATTTTAAAATATGAAAAAAATTTTCTAGAATAGTTGTAACATTTCTATAAAAATAAATTTAATTATTAACATTATATCTGCTACAAGTAAACATCAGATAAATAACAGCTATAAAAAATAGAAAATCCAAAAATCTGTTAGACTATTATAAGTCAAATCTTTAATTCCGAATGATTCTTTTCTTTCGTATCAGAAAAATATTCATAAAAATTTAGAAATTATTAAAAATAAATAAGAAAGTCAAAATCAAATGTATAAGTCTAATTATTTAATATATTGCATAGTTTATGTTTTATGCTATCTTGTAGGGGCTATTCCAGTAGGATTGTGGATAGGAAAATATCATAGAAAAGATATTAGGCTATTAGGTTCCAAAAATATTGGTTCTTCCAATGTAACCAGAATTCTAGGATTAAAATATGGCTTTTTGACTTTTTTACTCGATTTTTTAAAAGGTTTTTTACCTATATTTATTGTAAATACCTTGAACCCTAATTTAAATAATTGGCGTAATCAAAGAATTTTTCTAGGTATGTTTTCTATTCTAGGACAAATGTTTTCTATCTTCAATAGATTTCAAGGAGGAAAAGCTATTGCAACTTCTGTTGGTGTAGTAACCGGAATTAGCCCTTGGATAGGATTACTAGGTATTATACTATTCATTATTTTAGTAATCATTTGTAAATACGCTTCTTTGGCATCTCTTATATCTACTTTGCTGGTTAATATAAGCTTATATATAGAAACAAAAACATCACCATGCTCCAACATTCAAACAATAGAATTAATCGTTATTTTTCTAATAACAATTTTAATTTTCGTAAAACATTATCGAAATATAATTAATTTATTAAATAAAAAAGAAAATAAATTAACTTTTAATTAACTCTTAATAATATAAAATAATTATTAAATATCGATTATTATAAGAGTTGGGTATTGTATTCATCTCAGGATTTATTATTTAATTTCTATAATACATTAGCAAAACGATTAAACAAAATGAAAGCATCTTTGTGGAATTTATATTTTTTAAGAAAATTTAAATCAAGCGGCCAATTTATATATTTTAAAGTTAAAAAAACACGATAAACACTTTTATGACTAACATTTTTTTCAGATATAAAAGGGACATAAGGCCCTAAAATTTTTATTTTAGATAAACCATTATGAGCTAAAATAATTTTTATTTGATGTGCAATATCCCAAGCTTTTTTAAAATATTTATGCATTATTAATATTTGGCTGACAAAAACAAAAGGAGGATAATTATAAATTTTACGTTCTTTTAAAGCCCGTGAATAGAAATAATCAATATCATAATTAACAGCTGATTGAAGCACATAATGTTGGATATTATAACTTTGAACAATAATAATAGAATTTTCTTTAATACATTTACGCGCCATTTGTATTAACAACTGAAAAGTTTTTTCAGCAGCTGTAAAATGAGGAATATTCAAGAGAATATCCGTCATGATTACACCTACTAAAGAAATATGTGGGAGTGGTAAATTTTTAGTAATCATTTGTGTACCTAAAAAAATATCAATCTGGGTTTGTTCTGAATCTTTTAAGATTTTTTCATATTGTTTTAATTTAAACACAGGGAAAGTATTTGAATCTAAACGCAAAATGTTCGCAAGAGGAAACTTTTGTTTCAAAAAAGATTCGATATATTCAATACCTAAACTGACACTCCTAAGAGCGTTTTGCAAACAATACGGGCATTTAACACAAAAGATTTCTTTATAATTACACAAACCACACTTAAGACTATTTTCAGAATGATAAAAACGAAGTGATTGATAACACTTCCGACATTTAGGAACATAATTGCAAAAACGACACAAAACAAAAGGAGCAAACCCTTTAGAATTTATAAATAAAAGGCTTTTTTTTTTAGTCTGAATATTACGAATTAAAGTCTGCATTAATAAAACGGAAAAAGGAGAAAAATTATTATTTTTTAATTCTTGTTTCATATCAATTAACTTCATAGGAATTTGATATTTTTGGTTTTTCAAAATTAAACTTTGATATTCGTTAAGTTTAACTTTATAATAACTTTCTAAAGAAGGAGCAAAACTGCTTAAAATTAAAGGAATTTGATGATAAACAGCTCTTATACGAGCTAACTCTTTAGTATCATAGTTAGGAATTCTATCTTTTTCTATAAAAGCTTCGTTGTGCTCTTCATCAATAATAATAATTCCTAATTTATGCAAAGGAGCAAAAATAGCAATTCTTGTTCCTATAACAAGGTCAATTTTTTGTTGATGTATTTCAATATTACGACGAAAATTTTCTAATTTATTTAAATCTCCGTTTAAAATAGATATAGATATATTTTTGAAAATTTTTCTTATTTCTTTTACAAAACTTTTTATTAAAATAATTTCTGGTAATAAAATTAGAACTTGTCTATTATTTATTAAATTTTGTTCTATCAATTTGAAATAAATTTGCATCTTATCCGGATCATGTTCATGGTAAAATAAATAAGTTTGATAAGTAAAAAAGTTAATTTTGTTCCAAAGAGCCTGTTGTTGTTCATTTAAAATAATGGTTTTGGGGGGTGTAATATATAATGTACCGTGCAAATCGGCTAAATCCATTATATGATGTTCTCTTTCTTGTTCGATTAATGTTTTCATATTATCGTAAGACAAACTTAACAATTCTTTTTTAGGAATAGTGAACATTTTAATAATGTTTCTAGCTTTTAATTGCATTACTTGCTTCATAAGACCATAATTCTTTGTATTTAATAAAAATTTATTTTTTTGCAAATACTGTTTAATATTTATTGGAATTAAATCAGGTTGTAAAAAAATTATTTTTTTAACATAAGAAACTAAAAAACTTTTAGGGAGAACAGTTCTATAAGCAGCTACTTTTACAGAAAAAGGCACTTTTAATATTTCATCAATCAGCAAAAAAAGTTCTTGGTTTAAGATAGGAGTTTTATCTAAAATTTCTATGATAGGTTTATTAGCAAATAAACTTTTTTCTTTAACATCAACAATATAACCTAAACGTAACACATTATTAAAATAAACAACAACTCTTATTCCTTTCTGTACTAAATGAATTAAATTTGCTGGTATAGTATAATCAAAACATTTATTTAAAGAAGCATTTCCTAAATCTATAAGAATTTCTGCAATCATTTAATACACCATTTTTTCATGAATAAGTTCTTTAACATTGGGAATAAAGCTAGTATTTAGAATGTAACTCTGATTAATAACGAAAACAAAAAAAAATCAAAGTTAATTATTTTATTTTTTGATTTCGTTTAAAAGATGCTCAATATGTTCACCATAAAACAAAGAATGATCATATTCAAAATTTAAAACTGGAATTCTTTTAATATTTTTTATTTGTTTAGCTAAAGCTACACGAATAGCCTTTTTGTTTTTCTCTATAATTTTCTGTGCTAAGGACAAAATTTGAGGATCGTCACTTAAAATAGTATAAAATACTTGGCTGGAAGAAAAATCATTTTGTAAATGAACATCAGTTATATTAATGTACCCTATTTGTTCATTTTGAACTATTTTATTAACAATAAAAACTAACTCTTTATGAATTAAACTAGCTGTTCTTGCGACTGAAATATTAACATTATTCATTATTTAAAGATTCCTCCATTCGAGATGATTCTATTATATCACTAATTTGAAAAGTATTAAAATTATCTAATACAATTCCGCATTCACTATTTTTTGGAGCAATAGAAATGTTATTTTTAAGATGTTTTAATGAAATTATTTTACCTTGATAAATAATTGCATTATTACGTATTACTTTAGCTAAAGAATTACTATAAATAACACCATTAACAACATAACAACCAGCAATGTATCCTACAGTACTAATATAAAAAATCTTTCTAATTTCTGCTTGACCTGTCACTTTTTCTTCTAGAACAGGTTTTACCAATATTTTTAATTTTTGTTGAATATCTTCGACTATTTTATACAAAATATTATAAGTTTTAATTTCAACTTTTAAATTATGAGCTAATTGTATTAAATCGTTGTTCAAAATAGTATTAAAATTAATTATAATGGCATCGCAAGCGTTCGCCAACATAATATCATTATTAGTAACCATACCAACTGATTTTTTTACAAAATAAACTTTAATGCCCTCAATATTTAAAGGTTCTAAAATTTTTTGAATAGCTTCTATAATGCCTTGTGTATCAGTTTTTAAAATAACATTTAAATTTTTCTTTGGTTTTTCATCTTTTAAAGGGAAAACATTAACTTTCGCGAGAGCACTTTGTTGTAGTTGTGAAAGTTGTTTGTTCTCCTTGTGTAATTGTTGCCTTTTTTCTGTAATTTGTTTTGCTTTTTTTTCATTTGGAACTACAATAAAATTATCTCCAGCTTGTGGAATTTGTTTAAATCCATAAATTACTATTGGTTGCGAAGGAAAAGCGCGAAAAACTGCTTTCTTAGAATTATTTTCCATAAAACGAACTTTACCATAAACACAACCAGCTACAATAATATCACCAATTTTTAATATCCCTTGAGAAAGAATTAAAGTAGCAACAGGCCCCTTATTTTTAATAAGACTTGCCTCCAATACTGTGCCTTCAGCGTCTTGAGAAAGATCAACTTGGATATTTTTCATTTCGCTGATTAAACAAATAGTTTCTAATAACGTATTTATGCCTTGTTGTTTAAGAGCAGAAATTTCAATATAAGGCGTATTCCCACCCCACTCTTCTGGAATTAAACCCAACTGAGATAATTCAGACATAATATTTTCTTTTTTGTTATTAGGTTTATCTATTTTATTAATTGCAATAATAATATTTACCTGCGCATTTTTAGCATGTTTAATAGATTCTATAGTTTGTGGTTTTACTCCATCATCGCAAGCCACTACTATAACACAAATATCAGTTATTTGAGCTCCTCTGCTTCTCATTTGCTGGAAAGCTTCATGTCCTGGACTATCTATAAAAGTTATTTTACTATTTTGATAAGTTACTTCATAAGCCCCAATATGTTGAGTAATTCCCCCAAATTCTTGATCAACTACACGTGTTTTTCTAATAACATCCAATAAAGTAGTTTTGCCATGATCTACATGTCCCATAATAGTAACAATCGGAATGCGCTGAATCAAATTTGAACCTTTTTTTTGCGTCATATGTTTAGAATCCAAAACAACCTTTCGAGTATTATGAATAATTTCAATATTTAGTTCTAATCCTAAAAGTTCTATATTTTCTCGACTTAACACTTGATTAATATTAGTTTTAACACCTATTTTTAATAATTTTTTAATCAGAAAAATATTAGAAACTTGAAAAATATTAGCTAAATCTTGAACAGTATGTTTAGGATTAAAAATATAAGTTTTAACTTGAATTTTCTCTTCATGATCTGAATGATCTTTTTTTGTTTCTTTGTTTCTAGTTTTATTCATAAATCTCCTCACGGTTATAAAATTTTTAGTAAAAAATAAATTGAAATATTAATATTTGCCAAATATTTAAAAATTATCTAATAATTGCCAAATTTCCTGATAAATATTTATTGGTACATAAACTTTTAATTTTTTATCTAAAATTTTTTTTCTTTGAATAAAAAGAACATTAAATTTATTTAAAATGAAATAAGCTCCTCTGCCTTGAATATTTTGTTCTAAATCTATATAAATAATCTTGTTTTTAGATACAACTATGCGAAGTAAATCTTTCTTGAAATAAGTACGACGACTAACAATGCAAGTTCTTAAAATATTTTTCTCTAAAATTAAATCAATATTCTTGTTCATATTGTTTAACAGTTCTAATATTAATATTCCATTTAGTTACTTGCACAGCTAATTTAACATTTTGCCCTAGTTTGCCAATAGCTAAAGACACTTGGTTGTCTTCCACAATAACTGAAACAGTTCTATGTTTCGTGTTAATATCAGTAACTTTAATAATTTTGGCTGGTTGTAAAGCATTTGTAATTAATTCTTCCGGAACAAGACTCCATTGAAATAAATCTATTTTTTCCCCTTTTAACACATTAATGATGTTTTGAATTCGAATACCTTTTTCCCCAATACAAGCCCCAATCGGATCTATTTTAACATCTGTAGTCATTAATCCTACTTTTACTCTATCAGAAGGTATTCTAGCTATTCCCATAATTTTAATAATACCTTCTTGTACTTCCGGGATAAATTCTTTGAATAATGCAATAACAAAGTGAACATTTTTCCGACTTACAAAAACTTTTGGCATTTTTGTAGTATTTTGTACTTTAGTAACCAAAACTAATATTTTTTCTCCTAAAGAAAAATTATCATTATAAAGAATTTCCTTCTTAGATAAGAAGGTGTGTAAATCTTTCTCTAGACTTAAAACAAAAAAGTTATCTTTTTCATCAAATATTTCCGCGCTTATTAAGTGATTTTCTTTATTTTTAAAGAAATTATAAATATTTTCTCTTTTTTGTTTTATTAGTTCTTCATGAAATTTATTTTTAAAATCTTTGCTAGCATGCAAATTAAAATTTTGAGGATCTACTTCAATTTCTAGAATATCTCCTATTTGAACATTTTTATCAATTTTACGCGCTTCTTCTAAGAGCATACAACTATGTTCTTTATAATTTATTATTTCTTTTCTTTGTTCGCTAATAACTAAATATTGCTTATACAAAAGAATTTGATCATAGTCTTTTTGAAAACAAACACGGCAACTTTTGACTTGAAAACTTTTTTTACAACCAGATATTAATCCTTTCTCGCAAGCTTTTAATGTCTGTTCTCTTGTCAATTCATATTCTTGAGACAACTGATCGATGTTATTTAAAAAATCTTTAATTATCAAATGAAATAACCTCTTTCTAATCTAATATAAAAGTATACATAAAATAAATTGATTTCACAAAAAAACCAAATGAAAAAAGTGGTCACCAACAATAACCACTTCGTTTCATAGCCTAAAAAAAACAAATCTAAAATTTTAAATAAAATTTTAAATAAAATTTTAAATTAACTTAATTATAGTTTAACATTTATTATTCATAAAAATACTAAAATAAATTAATTCACTATAAATATCGATTTTGTCGTAATATTATAGTTACAATTTAAAAAAATGGTGTGGATAATGAGATTCGAACTCACAAGAGAAAACTTCTCACATGCCCCTCAAACATGCGCGTATACCATTCCGCCATATCCACATAGCAAAAATAATGTATCATATAAATCATTATTTTTGTTGAACATTGAAATTTCTTCTATTTTATTCTAGAATAAAAATAAAAGGGGTAACATTATCAATATTTTCTATTTTTTCTATTTCTATATTTGAAAAGTTTTTAGAAACAAAGCTTTCTATTTTTTGCAAATATTTCATTTTAACTTGTTTCTTATCATAAAAAATAGTTAAGAATTTACTTTGACTGGATACCAAAAACATTTCATGTAATAATTTTTGTATTACATAATCAATATCTTCATGGCTAAAAAGAATCTTATCCTGAAAGACAGCCATGAAACTATTCTCCTTAATTCTTATATCATCTTTTTGATGTAAGTCAAACTTTTGAGCTAAAGAAATTTGGCCTATTTTGCTTTGCTTTATATGATCTTTCATAATTCTCAGGTTCTCTTGGAAAGATAAACTATCATTAAAAACCAAAAGAGCACTATACCCTTGAGCTATGTTTTTGGATGACAAAACATGAATATTCAGATTAGTAAACTTACTTAAAATTTTATGTATCTTAAATGATAAATTCGAATTTACATTCGGTAATACAATGACATCTTGAACCGTAATATTTTTTAAAATAGACATTAATTCTTCAGCTATAACATTAACATTTTTTTTGGGATCGCAACAAATAACATGATCAACTTTCATATCTTGAAAAATAATCTTAAGTTCTTTATTAGAAACAAAAGATATAATCTGATAATCTTTAATTTTATCAATGTTTAAATTTAATTCTGGTTTATGAAGAAAATCTTGACTCTGTTCTTTCATATTATCGATTTTACATCTTACTAACTCACCATAATGTAATAAATCAGATAAAACACTCCCTGGTGCGTTAGTATGAATATGAATTTTGAGCAAATTATTATTTAGCAATAAAATTAAAGAATCGCCATATTCTAAAAACTTTTTTCGACTCTCTGTTAAATGAAAGTTTTTTAAATTATTTAACTTAATTAAAAATTCTGTACAGTAAATATTCTTAATATCAATATCATATATTTTATCATGACCACAACAAAGAACATCGTTATCAAAAGAATTTGTACTTTGGAGCAAATTATCTTTATACTCGTCAAGAAAAAATAATTTAATATTATCAAGATACATTAGCATACCTTCTAAAATACAAACAAAACCTGCGCCGCCACTATCAACAACATTAGATTTTTTTAAAATAGGTAATAAATCAGGGGTTTTACTAAGAGAAATTTTGGCATATTTAGTGATACTTTTAAGCACTTCTTTAATTGTTTGAAAATATGGTTGTTTACTAATTCCCTCAACAGATTCACGTAAAACAGTTAAAATGGTTCCTTCAATGGGTTCTATAACAGCTTTATAAGCATGTTTATAACCGCTAATTAAAACTTGAATGAATTCTTGTACATTAATATATTTCTTTTGTAATCTGTTAATGTGTAAATAAACCCCAGAAAAGAATTGAGATAAAATTACTCCTGAATTACCTTTAGAACCTATCAATAAAGCATCAGAAAAAATTTTAGAGATTGTTAAAATAGAATTCTCATGAATTGGTTGTATTTTTTTAATACCTTCCAACATAGTCATTTGCATATTAGTTCCTGTATCACCATCAGGAACAGGAAAAACATTTAAATTATTTATTTTTTGGTAATTATTCTTTAAATGAACAGTTCCGTTAATGATCATGGCTTTAAACAAAATACCATCTATAATTTTATGATTTGTCATTTAGATCAATCCTTTTATATAATTTTTAAATAATGGTTAAAAACTATTGTCAAAATACTCTTTATTATAACACATTTAATTTTAGCTCGAAATATTATTATTAACCTATGCAATGTCGGAACTTTGTTAACTTTTAGAATAAGATTAGTTTTCGTAAAATAATATTGATAAGTAATAAGACACAAAGAAATATAAGAAAAATTTCTACAAGTTAAAATACTAAATAAATCTATCTTTAAATAAAAGATTTATATCACAGAATATTATGTTTAGGTATTTTAAAAATACTTTATATACAACATTTCATATATTTTTTATGAAATAATGCAAAAAAAATCTAAAAAAATATTAGAATAATTATTGGAAGATTTTTTTATATTAATAAATTAGTATACAACAAAAAAAAGAAAGGTTCATAACGTAAAAAACTTTAAAAAACGAACTTACTTGCATTATCTGCAAATAGTTAAATCAACTTTTATTAAAAAAATCGTAATCTTTTTCTATTTGATCCTAATATTTAACAAGTACAACATAACGGTTTTTGCGCAAAAAATGTTCATACCGGTAAATATTAGTAGATTACTCATAAATAAAAAATTAAACAATAAGAATTTACTAACAAAAAATAAACAAATATCATACAAAAATAAATCATTGATTCCAAAAAAATTAAGTAAAAAAATAATTAAATTTATAAATAAAAAAGAACATAAAGCAGAAGAAATAGAAGAATCAATAACTTCAATGTTTTCGGACATGCAACAACAGCCACAAGAAGTTTTTAACGAAGAAGAGACACCTTTATCCATAGAATCAACAGAAAAAGAAAAAAAGTTAAATGTAAATGTAAATAATAACAACAACCCTAAATCTGGTACAGTTACAATATTGAAAGAAATATTATCTTTATATGATAAACACAATTCTATAATGATGAATATTATATTATCTTCGCCAAATAAAAGGCAAGAAATTATAAATAAATATGCAAGTTATTTCCAAAACACATCCCAACAATTTATCCTACCAATGTCAACACTACCTGAAATAATAGATGTATACATAGATCCTTTCGAGGATGTTTCTAGCAGTATAAAACAATATCTACAAGAGAAAAATTTAGTAGACAGAAAGTATCAAGTGGTAAATTATCCTATGAGTGCTGTTTATAATGAGAATATGCTAGGAATGACGCAAAAAATCAAAAATTATTACACCAATGGCTTATTAGGAGTTTTTATAAACAAAAGCTTTCCAACCCAAAAAGACCAAAAATATGCAGATAATTTATCTTTAGACCAATTATCTTTCGAAACAGGGCGCAAGTTCGAGTGCTTAATTAAGTAGTAATCCCAGGGGCTACCTGTCACGAGATAGGGCGCAAGTTCGAGCATTAATAATAGCGGATTTAGGTGCCGCACTTCGTGTGATAATCGAAGAAATCACCAACTTGACTCTAGACTGAAAAGAAAAAGAGGAAAATAGCATAGTTGGAAAGCAATTGAAAATTCAATTGCAAGATGAAGAAAAGAAAAGGTTGAACTTAAACAAAGTAAAGAGCAAAATGACAGAAATTATAATTTAGCAAAGATAAAGGTTTATTAAGAACTTTAAAATCATCCGAAGAAGCGTTTAAATATTACATATTATCTCGATATTTAAAATTATCACTTGTATTTAAAACCTAAGATATCACATAAAATAAAAAAAGGTTTTAATAAAAAGCTTAACTAAAAAATAATTTAATAAGACTCCAACCGATACTTTTGTATTTAAACCTAATTATTTAATAGCTACCTTGGAAATCCTAAAACTTAAGATAAAAAACTAGACATTTTGATAATGTTAACCAAATTATCATTTTATCTTATAATGAGCAATCATAATAAAGTCAAGGACACAGAGCCAACATAGTAGTCGTTGGAGTAATGCCCAACCAAGGCAAATGGGAAAGCCATTTACAAGGCGAAGGGCGGCAGAGAGATTATCTTGAAATTAATAAACATTTTGACTAACACGAGTGAAAAAGTAAGACGAAAAAATATCAATGAAATAATATTTTAAAAAATAAATCAAAAACCATTTCTAGAAAAAAGTAAAATATTCTTTTCGTTGTAAATCATAAAAAAATACATTAAATTATTTTTCATAAAGAATTATTTATATCAACACCTAGTAAAGTTAAAACGAATTAGTTTCTATAATCTAATCTGAATGAGACATGATAAATCTCAAAAGATGAACTCAGAAAGCCGGATGCCAGGAGACTGGCCTGTCCGGTTTGGGCGGGGGCGCGTTTTTGCATATTCGGTATTTACATACAAATATCCAAGCAAATGTTTCTATCCGCATATTGACAGTCAACATTTGATTAATCTAGAAGAAGAAACTCTAAAAGAGACAATAGCATATCAAAAAAGCGGTAGCAAAAAGTTTAAATAACATTTTGAAACTGCAAGTTGAATTAGAATAAGGTTAAAACCCTGAAATGGGCTTAAGAGAAAAAAAGGCAACTAAAAGCTATTGGAAAAACACTTCTAATCCAATACTTCAAGACATTTATTTGATTCATATGTTTCGTCAAATAAAATTATCTCTTGTATTTTACTTGAAGCTTACTGGATATTAAAATAATAAATAAAAAAAATATTCCGTCCATTGCTCTAACCGAAAATCTATTAACCTAGATTAAGTAACTACCTTGGAAAAACCTAAGCCTAAAACATTAAAATAAAAGAAAAAATGATACAGGTAAGGTTGCAGAGGTTTCATAGTAGTCGTAAGAGTAATGTCTTACCAAGGAGAATAGGAAAACTATTCACAAGGCCAAGGAAACCAGAGAGAATATATAAAAGACAATTCAATAGCAATAACGATAAGGCAAATAAGCAAAAACCAAAATTTATTTATTTAAAACATAAATAATTTATACATAAACAATTGCTATTAATATATTCTAATCTTCAAATAAGTTTAAAAAACTGAAAAAAGATGAACTCAGAAAGCCGTATGCCAGGAGACTGGCCTGTCCGGTTTGGGCGGGGGCGCATTTTTGCATATTCGGTATTTACATACAAATATCCAAGCAAATGTTTCTATCCGCATTCTATTAAAAACATACACATTTTTTGGTCTAAAGCATACATGCCTACAAAAGTAAACTTGAATAAAATAACTAATTCTATAGAAATAAAAATTATAAACGAAAAAATACAAAATTTCAAAACTTTCAAAACTCAAAGTATTTTGCTATATGGGTCGTCAGATAGTAGTACAAAATTACTAGCACAAGCTATATCACAAAAATATCAAGTACCTTTTTACTGTATATCATTTTATAATCTTTTGCGCAAACAAATTGAAATAGACAATTTTGATTTTCAAAAATTTTTTCAAACAATTAATCAAAATAAACCTTGCATTTTATTTGTAAATAAAATACAAAATTTGGAGACAAATAATAACTTTTATTCTCAAAATGTTTTAAACAAAAAACAAGCTGTAAACCAAATATTAACATCTTTAAAAAGCTTAACAAAAAATTCTCAAATTTTAGTTATTAGTTCTATAAACGCTAATGAGAATAACTTGCAAGCAATAGAAAAAATAATATTCAATTCGGAAATATTTGATTTCAAAATCCATGTAAGACAACATGATTTTTATAAAAAACAAAAAATTTTGCAAATTTATGATAAGCATTTATTGCCAAACCATAAATTTATTTTAGATATCATATCAAAGGAAATTGATATACTAAATGAAACAGATTTAGAACATATTTGGATAACAATTAAATCCAATATGATAACTCAAAAAACATCCACAATGAATATGTTACAAATTCAAGAAATTGTCGACTTTATTGCTATAAGAAAAAAACATAAAGATATATCTTGGAAAGAATACCAAAAAAATTTATCTTATCATCACGCAGGACATATTTTAATTTGTTTAATTTTAAATAAAATGATTTATGATTCTATCAAAGTTGATAATTATTTAAAAAGTAAATTTTTAGACCAAAATATTTTACTCAATTGCTTTTTTTCTAATTATGGAAAACTAAACAGTTTTAATCAAAAGCCACCAAAAACTCAAACGCAAATAATATACGAAATAATTTATTATTTAAGCGGTTTTATCACAGAAAAAATATTTCTAAAACCAAATTATAGGAATAATTCATCTTATGATGATGTCGAAAAAGTAATCAAATTAATAAAAAAATTTCGAAGCAAAAAAAACGATTCCATTTTTGAACTTATTTTTAATCAAAAAAAACCAAATCCTAACAAAAAAATCACAAATACAATGTGGATAAATTTCTTTTACAAAACAACTACTCAAATTATAGAACAAAATACAAATTTAATTCACAAAATAGCTCAATGCTTATACACGCAAAATAATTCTATTTTAATTCAATTACAATTTGACTTTAAAAACAAAAACACATACCATGAAAACAAAAATATTTTACTATTAAACAAATTGGCTTATGAAGATGAAATAAATCAAAACCTAATAATAGATAAATTAAATCGCAAATATAAACTAAACAAGAATCATAAGTTAATTGCAAAAGTATCCATAATCATTATTATAATAACTACCATTATTTTTTTAAAACGTAAAAAAAAGATTCAAAATAAAAAAATAATAAGAAAATTTTAATATAAAAAAGCAAATTTATTTAGATATTTTGCTTTTTTCTTTTCATTTAAATAATAAAAGCAATAAATTTTTTATATTTTTAAAACTGCTACAATTATTAATTAGATAGAATAAGAATAAAAATAGAAATAAACAATATAAATTATTATTGTTTGCAATGTTTAAGATAAAATATGATATATAATCTTAGACATAAAGAAAGGAATATAATAATTTTGCAGTTGATCAATGATTTTGAAGTTTTTTTAAGAATAGAACATAACTATTCAATTTTAACTATTCAAAATTATATTAGTGATGTTAAAGAGTTTAAAGTCTTTTTATTAAACCAAAATTTAGATTTTAATCTAAAAAACCTCTCTCAACAACACCAATCACGTTATTTTGTTGCTTATTTAAACAAAAAAAAACTGAAAAACATTAGTATTATAAGAAAGATATCCGCTTTAAGAACTTTTTATAACTTTTTAACGGAAAGATATGAGTCAGTTAATAATATTTTTAAATTAATCAAAAACAATAAAACTTCTAAACAATTACCTAAAATAATTTCCGAAGATAAAATACAAAATTTACTAGATTCAATAGATTTATCAACTTATTTAAATTATCGCAATTATTTAATATTAGATTTATTATATAGTTGTGGTCTTAGAGTTAACGAACTAATTACCTTAAAAACAGAAAACATAAATTTTACTAATAAACAAATTTTAATTTTAGGGAAAGGCAAAAAAGATAGATATTTACCAATACATAATAATTTATCTAAAATGATAAAAATTTATATTAAAAATGTAAGAAATAAATTAATAACAAAAGAAAATAAAAAAACTTTCGTAAATAACCCTTTTTTGTTGATTAACTCAAAAGGTAACCCTTTAACTGATAGAGGAATAAGATTTATTTTAGAACAAATATGCTTGAAATCAGGACAAGACATAAAAGTTTTTCCCCATATGATAAGACATGCATTTGCTACTATTTTATTAAATAAAGGAGCTGATTTAAGAGTTTTACAAGAATTATTAGGACATACCAATCTGAAAACTACTCAAATTTACACTCATGTTTCAAATACTTTTCTAAAAAATAAATTTCTTTCTAATCATCCTAGAAATATACATAAACAAAACAAAAAACATAAGGACAAAGGAATACTAAATAAATGAACCAAAAAAATATTTTTTTTGAAATCATAAATATTTATAAAAATAAAAACATTAATTTACCTCAAAGACAAACCTGTTTTAGTGCAGGATATGATTTTGCAGCAGCAGAAGATAAAGGTATCAAACCATATCAAATAGCTTTGATACCTACTGGAATAAAAGCTTTTTTTCCTAAAAATAAGGTTTTGTTAATTTATGCTAGGTCTTCTTTATCGATCAAAAAAAAATTAATGTTAGCAAATCATGTAGGTGTGATTGACAGTGATTATTATAACAATATCCAAAACGAAGGACATATTTTGATACCTTTATATAATTTTTCTAATGAAACATCATACATTTTCAAAAACGAAAGAATTGCTCAAGGAATTTTTCAAAATTTTTATTTAACAGATAATGATCAAGTTGTTCACAATAAAAAAAGAATAAATGGTTTCGGCAGTACTAGCCAAAAATAAATAAAAACATTTTAGCAATAAATAGCAAAAAAAAAGAATAAAATATGTTAAAATATGTAGGTTAAAATAAAAAAGTTGTGTAATAAATTACAACTTCAGATTAGCTGAATATGATATTTTTTATATTTTAGATTTTATTAGAATTCTTAATTATATTTTTGTTAGTTAAAAATGATTATAAGTTAAATTTTAAAGGAGTTACTTTCATTACTATGGCCGTTGTATCTATGAAACAATTATTAGAAGCTGGAATCCATTTTGGTCATTCAGCAAAAAAAACTCATTATAAAGCAAAAAAATACTTATTTGCTGCTAATAATCAAATTCCTCTTGTAAGAAATAAAATTCACATTATAGACCTGAAAAAAACTATCGAACACATTGAAATAGCCTATAAGCAAATTTATCAAATAATTTCTTCTGGTGGAAAAATATTGTTTTTAGGAACTAAAAAACAAATTCAAGAAATTATTCAAAAAGAATCTCAAAGATGTCAACAATATTATGTTAATCATAGATGGTTGGGTGGAACTTTTACAAATTTTCAAACTATTGCCAAAAGAATTGATTTCTTAAAAACACTATATAAACAAGAAAAAGAGGGTTTTTGGGATCATTTTTCAAAAAAAGAAATAATGAAATTAACCAAAAAAAGAGAAAAACTAGAAAAATTTTTAGGCGGAATCAAAAATATGAAAACTTTGCCACAAGCTATCTTTATTGTTGACACGCAAAAAGATGTTATAGCAATTGCTGAAGCTAGAAAACTGAATATTAAAATTTTTGGTATTATTGATAGTAATTGTGATCCAGATTTAGTAGATTATGTTATTCCAGCTAACAATGATGCCATTAAAGGAGTAAAATTAATCACCTCTATTATAGCTAATGCAGTTGTTGAAGCACTAAAAATATCAGCGATAAATACTCCAGAAATAAATACTCACACAAATATACCATCAAACAATATACAAAAACAAGCTTGATTCGACCAAACATGTTGCCAAAAAACTAAATAAACAATTTTATGTCATTTATTAAAAGACTTAAAATAAACGTTTATATTATAACATTTTGAATAAAAAAATAAAATTTTGGAGAATTTAAACAGGAATGGAACCAGAAAAAAAAGAAAAACTTAAGAAAATCAAACAATTAAGAGATTTAACTAAATTAAATTTCAAATATTGTATAAAGGCTCTAGAACAATCTGAAGGTAATGTAGAAAAAGCTATTCAATTATTAAAAGATCAAAATCTCATAAATTCAACTAAAATAAAACAGAATGAAACGCCAGAAGGGTTAACTAGCGTACTTTTTAAAAAGAATAAAGCTATTTTATTAGAACTCAATACAGAAACAGATTTTGTAGCTAAAAATAAGTATTTTACCGATTTAATAATACAATTAGAAAAAATATTATTAGAAGCTGACGGTTCTGTTCAAACGATAAATGACTTTTTAAAATATGATCAAAACAATACCAATAATAAAATTGAAGATATCATATCGAAAACAAAAAATATATTAAGAGAAAATATAGTATTAAGCAGAATTAAAATAGTTTATAAAAAAGAAAGCGAAATTTTCGGTTCTTACAAACATCAAGGAGGAAAAATTTCTACTTTAGTCTGTTTAACAAATTCTTGCCCCGAAGTAGCAAAAAATTTAGCTATTCATATAACAGGTTACAATCCACAATCGATAAACCATTTATTAGAACAATCTCTTTATGACAATCCTGCTCAGACCATAAATGAATATTTACAAATAAATAAAACTAATGTAATCGCTTTTTGCCGCTTTGAAGTTAATAATAATAATTAAAATTATGAGAAAAGAAAAACAAATATATCTTGTTATTCAAAGTTCCTTTAGACTAAAATTGGAGTAAGCTATACTTAGAGCGATAAAGGAGAAAAAATGTTTCAAAAGATTCTTTTAAAATTAAGCGGCGAAGCATTAAAAGGCAAAGACGTTAATATTGATCCGCAAAAAGTTAAAGAAATCGCTGAAGAAATTAAAGAAATCAAAAATTTAGGCATACAAATAGTAGTTATTATTGGTGCTGGCAATATTTGGCGAGGAGTTATAGGGCAAGAATTAGGAATGAAACGGGGCCAATCTGATTATATGGGTATGTTAGGGACCATTGTTAACGCTTTAGCTTTACAAGATGCTTTAGAAAATCTTAAAATTGAAACTCGAGTCATGACAGCTTTTCATGTGCTAGCTGTAGCAGAACCTTATATTAAAAAAAAAGCTGACCGTCATCTAGAAAAAAAACGTCTTGTGATTTTAAGCGGGGGGATAGGACAACCTTATTTTTCTACAGATACTGCGGCTGCTTTAAGAGCAGCTGAATTAGATATTAATGTTATACTAATGGCTAAAAATAATGTCGAAGGGGTATACAACAAAGACCCAAAAACAAATAAGAATGCTTTTTTATTTAAAAAAATAGAACACAAAGATATTATAGCTAAAAGACTAAACGTAATGGATATAACAGCTGTTTCTTTGTGTTGGGAAAACGGAATTGACATTATAGTTTTTGATATGAATAAAAAAGGGAACATAAAAAAAGTAATTTTAAAAGAGAAAATAGGAACTTTAATAACATCTAAGGAGGATTGAAAATGAATGAATACAAACAACAAGAAGAAATTCTGAAAGATTTACAGGAAGAAATGTTATATTACAAAGAATTAATGTTAAATCAATTTACTTGCATAAGAACAGGTGCTGTAAACCCAAAAATATTAGATAAAATTAAAGTTACTTACTATAATGTACAAACGCCTTTAAAACATATCAGCTCTATTACTGTTTTCGAAGGAAATCAGCTCCACATAAAACCATTCGACGAAAAGCTAACAACTACTATTAACAAAGCTATTTTATCAGCTAATTTAGGAGTTACTCCACAAAACGAAAATAATATTATTAAATTGATTTTTCCTAGAAATACGGAGGAACAAAGACAAAAACTAACCAAAGAAATTAACAAAATAGCCGAACAAACCAAAATCAATATCAGAAAAATCCGCCGCTTAGGCAATGACAAAATTAAAAAATTAAAGTTAAATCAAGATTCAGAAAAATGTTTAATAAATAAAATACAAGACTTAAACAACAAATACATTCAAATCATAGAAATAGAAAAAAATAATAAAAATAAAGAATTATTAACAGTTTAAAAGAAAGGAAAGACGATGTCGATACAAGAAACAGAAAAAAAGATCTATTCAGGAACAATAATGTTTCTAATAGCATCGTTGTTTTTTTATCTTTGCTCTTATATAGAAAGGTATTACCAATCATTTTTATTAATGTATACTTTTTTGTTTATAGTCATAGTATTTATAACAAAATCTACCCAAGAAACTTTACATATAAATAAGAAGTTAAAAAGAATAATAAAAACAAAAACCAAGATTAATTTTTTATTAGACCAATTTATAATTATATTACTAAATCTTTTTGGTTTTTTTTATTTTTTAGCAGTTATTGTCAATGCTTTTTGCAAAAAAAACATTATAAGGGATAATACAATAATACACAATAATTTACTTTTCAAAATACTGACTAATTCTTCTTTTTTTTCCTTATTTTACGCTTCTTTGTTCATTTTAATATTTTTTATTTATTTTGTATTTAAATCTGATTTAAGAACAAATGAACTAAATAATAATTTAGCCATATTATTCTATCTAGTTTTTTTTAGTGCTTGTTTTTTAAGCTTAATATTTATCAGCTACAAATGGAGTTTATATGTTATTATAATAGCTACTACAAGTGATAGTTTTGCTTTTTTAGGAGGCCGTTTATACGGCAAAAATCTTTTATGCCCTAAATTAAGCCCTAAAAAAACCTGGGAAGGGTTATTATGTGGTAACATAGTTGCCACAGTTATTTCCTTTTCATTTTTTTATCAAAAACTAGATTCATCAATATACTTACCTTTTGCAATACTTACGATAATAAGCGCTATAATGGCACAAATAGGTGATTTAATTGTTTCTAAGTTTAAAAGAGACTTTCAAATTAAAGATTTTAGTAATACAATCCCAGGTCATGGTGGTTTACTGGATCGTTTTGATTCAGTCTTATTTTTATCGTTCTTTATTGTATTAATTTTTTTAAATCCTTTTATATTAGAGTTAGATAACTACTTGTAATATTAACTAACAAAAAAGTTTATAAAACAGTAATCTAGCAAGAGCTTATTGATTATAAAACTAACATATTCAAAAATATAAAAATAATTAAACTCTTTTAATATTTAATTTTTTTAAAGCACGAACAGATACCAAAACTTTTTTTATTTTACCTTTTTCATCAATAAAACGAATTTTTTGCAAATTTGGTTTCCATATCCTTTTAGTCGCATTCATAGCATGACTACGTCTATTGCCAAACAAAATAGATTTATTAGTAAAATAGCATTTACCCATTAATTATCTTCAAAGCCTCCTTTGTTTTTTGAGTTTTTTTATTATCCTGTCCAATTTGCTTCTGGAAATTACAAAAATAAGACAGCAAAATATAATTTAAAGGTATTCTTAGAAAAATTTTTTTCGTCTTAAACTTAAGCAGCGATAAAAAATAACATAATAAATTTTCATTTTCTTCTTGCAGATTCTTGAAAAAAGTAAAGTAAAATACGAACAATTGTCCAAAAAATAAAAATAAAAGTAGTTACAAAACCAAAAGCTAAATCCCACTCATAAGTTTTGGATATGCCTAAACTGATAATCGTTTCAACATGCGCAAAATTAATTGCTAAATAACAAGAACCCAGTACAAGCATAGCAAAAGCAATAACTAATTCTGAAAAACTGTGTGAACCAAAAATATGAATATTCCAAAACGAAAGTATAAGTCGTATTATTTGAAAAACAAATAAAACTAAACTACTAACAGAAACCGCTACTACAAATTTTTGATTTACTTGCAAAAAACCCTGATAATATAAAAACATCATAATCAAAAAAATAATAAAAGTTCCTAAAACAGACAAAATTAATAAATCAAAAACACCTAATAAGAAAATATTCAACAAACTAAAAAAACTACTAATCAAAACTCCTTCAGAAATAGAGTAAATAACAGAAATTACTTTTTTATTAATTTGTCTTACTAAAACACTTGCAAAAACTATCAGTGTAATTACAATAGAAGAAATTAGCATAGAAGACTTCATATACTTAACATATAATAAATTAGTTAACACAATACTAAAGTCTTTAATAAAAAAATAACCAAACAAAAAATGTAAAAAACCAGCTATGATAGTAAGCATTAACAAAAATATAGTTTTTGTAGCAACACCTTGTTTGGTAGCTATTTGTGATTTATGAGAATAACTTGTACCAACTGCTTCTTTTATTATGTTTCTAAAAATCAAATTATTTTGTCTTTCCATATAAAACTCCTTTTTTGTTTTTGTTCAACTATTACCAACACATATCGTTTGTTTAGAAAAAAATTTTAAAAAAACCACTAAAAAAATTTCTTCAAGAATGAAAAAACCAGAGTTATTGTAGTGCAAAAATTAATAAATGTCAAATATATTTTGCTCTACAAAAGAAACTCAAAATCTAGTTTAAATTTAATTTGACATGATTTTTTTATCTGCCCCAATATAGAGAGGGGGGAAATTCTAAACACAAGATAGAATATAAAATCTTATTAAAAAGAACTAAACTTGAAACTAAATAACACATTGAGGACCTGAGTATATAGGATGAAATGCTTATGTTATTTACTTTTAATTTAAATTAAATTTTCAAGAATTATAAAAATTAATCTCATACTTGCTAACATTATAACAAAAAAAATTGGGGTATGAATAACAAAAAATTAGATAGAGCATAATATTATGATTTTTTTACTTAAAAAGAACCGTTTTTATTTCTTGACAATGTATTTTGTAACCTTCGCTATTTGTTATTTTTTTATTTTTTCTTTGTTATACCAATAAAAAAAGAAACTTCTCGGATAGTAATAACTACGACAACTATGCTAAACGATTTAGTTAAACATTTAATTGGGGATGTAGACAAAGAAGAAAGTACTTATTCTCATTATGTAAGAATAAACAACATTAAAAGTTATTCTTTGATAGAACCAGCTATAGTATACAAACTCGTTTATCAGACAGAAAAAAATAAAAGAAGCAGATTTGATAACGATAAGCTCCACGAACGGTACTATTCGAGAACAACATTTTTTTCAAACAAATATGATTTTTTAAAAAAACCAAACTGTTTATTAATTGCACTTTTTATAACATAATTAAAATTATTTGTCGAAAATATATAATTTAATTTTTTTGAAATTTGTTGTTCTCAACCAGTACCGCTTTTTTGGGGTAGTCTAATCCTCATATCTGGTTTAGTATTTCACTATGGCAAAAAGTTTTTAAAGGAATAAAAAACAAATTGAAAAATTACTTAATAGCGAAGGAGATCAGGAAAACTAGATAAGAATTTTTATATATATAACAACCAACTTAAATGTTTACAAAAGTATACAGAAAAAAATTTCAAAAACACAAAATCATTTTAGTAACTGCTAATGATGTTTTTTCTTATTTAGCCAAAGAAAATAATTTTACATTGTATTCTATTCAAGATATTTCTACTTAAACAGAAACTAGCATTAATGACATAAATACATTAACTCAAAAAATAGCTGATAACAAAGTAAAAACTACTTTTATAGAATCTTCTTTCAAAGATAATACATTAAACAGTTTACAGGAAGCAGTATAAAAAAAGGCTATAAAATAAAAATAAACAATCAGTTTTTATACTATGATGCTCTAGGAATTGAAAAAAATAGTGAAAAAAATATTACCTTATGATAATGAAACATTTAAAGGTGATAATTTTAAAGTTTCCACTTATATTAGTGCTTTCTTACATAACATTGTAAGCATAGAAAGTGAGTTATTTTAATAATGAAATTAGAAATAGCTATCAAAATAAGAGATTTAACTGTTGCTTATCATCTAAAACAGTTTTATTGAGACCATAGATTTAGATGTCATTAAAAAGGGGGTTTTAACAAATATATTAGGCTCTAATAGTGCTGGTAAATAATCTAATTAAAACTTTATATGGAATTAACATCCTAAAATTTCTGTAAAAGTTCTATTTTATTAACAATAAGTATACATAATTAAGAAAAAAATATTTTATGTTCTTAAAGAACAGAAGCAGAATGGAATTTCCCTACTACCACTTTTGATGTAGTATTAATGGAAAATGAAAAATTTTTATTTTTAATCCTTATTTATATGTAATTTTAGGCTTTTCTAAACAAATAGTTAATTATTTATTAATGTGTTTAGTTTCATTAACAGTTATGATTTGTTTTGATGTGTTAGAGTCAATTATGGTAATTCCTTGTGTTATAGGACCGTCAGTAACCTCCCTTTTATTAACTAAAACCCTATTTAAAGGATTTTTATTATCCCTGTGGATTGCTATTGCAAATTCTAATTTAAGATATTTTTTAGGTATTTTGTGGAATTTGCCCGTAGCTATTCTAATGATTTTATTAATTTAGTACATTTTTTATTTATACTTTGTTTCGGAACTCGAAAAAGTATTATAGCAAACATAATTAAAAACTATTATTAAAAAACGCTTTCTTATGATTAATTTACTAATACACTTAGAAAATAATGAAAACAAAAACATAAAAAAATTTTTTCAAGAAGTTAATAAAGAACTACAATGGTCATTAATCTCTTTGCAGAAATCTGTTCATAAAGTTCTTAAACATAATTACATAAACGTAAAAAATGAATAATTAATAATAAATCAGGTAGGAAAACAATTTTTAAAAGACCAAAAATAATGTTCATTTGAAAATAAAAAATGTTAGAATAAAGTTGTCGAGGATAATTATGATTACATAATGAAAAAATAAAAACATAGAGGAGGCTATATTTTGTTGAAATCAATAAAAAATAGTTATTTGTATTTCCTGATGTTACTTACTTTTTCATTAATATTCTTTTTAATTAGTTCCAAAAACACAAATGTGTTCGCATCATCCGAAATAGACCCTTTAGAATTTTTTGATTCAGTCCAAAGTTCTATTTGTACAAAAAATAAATTAATTTTATCGAGAACTTTTTGCGATGTGAGTACTCGATTAGTGTCTGATTGCGGAAGCGATAGAAAAAAAGCGGACATAAGTAAACGTGTTGTTGATACCTTAATCGATGATATTCTTTGTATCGAACCATGGCCATCTGTACAAGTAGATACATTGTCTATAGAACAGTTTGATTACCCAAAAATGAAAGATGAAGTTACTTTACAAACTACAAATATCATTGAACAAGCAATAAGTCAATTATCAAGTCAAACTTCTACAGATCGTGCTTATGTCATAACAAATATTAAAAAAGTGGTAGATAGTATAGTTAAAGATGCAATTACTGATCTTTGGCCTTCAAAACTAACACCATCATCAAAATAATATTATTGTTACGAATGTTATATGCACAAAAAAAAATAAAAGCTACTTGCAATATAAATATTGCAAGTAGCTTTTTCTATGATTCAACAAAAATTTATAATATATTTCAAAATTTGATGCTTAATTCGGCATATCTCCTGCAATAGTCAAATTACCCACATAAACACTTGAACTACCGAATCCGGAAATACTAAATACGAAATCATCAGATATATCTTGAATATTTTGCAGAATATCAAAAAAATTACCTGATAACACTATCATTTTAACAGCAGTAGTTATTTCCCCTTTATTTATTTTAAAGCCAGCAGCTTGGAGACTAAAATCACCACTAATGTCATTAACTCCCGCATGTAATCCTATTATAGAATTAATATAAACACCTTCTTGTATAACAGAGATCATGTCTTGAAAACTTTTATGCCCTTTTTGCAGATAACAGTTACTCATAGCAATAGTCCCATTAAAACAGTTACCAAGAGCTTCTTGGTGAAAAATATGAGCAGTTTTTAAATTATGAATAAAATTATCAAACAAACCATTGGTAATAATATTTTTTGCTTGGCAAGCAACTCCTTCGTCGTCAAACGGATGTTGAAAAAAAGCCTTCTCTGATAAAGGATCATCGATAATAGTAACTTTAGAAGAGGCTATTTTCATTTTTTGTTGTTTTTTTAATTTAGTCAAATTACGATAAGCATAAAGCCCACTAAAAACATTTTGGAAACTACACAATAAATCTGCGAATACTTCATTAGCTAAAACTGTAGGATAAATACTAGATTTCAATGATCTGCCGTTAATTTTCTTTTCTCCTAAAGTAATTATCTTTTGAGCATAATCAGAGAAATTAAAATCTTGAAATATTTTGACAGGAAAACGTTTATAAATTTCTTCTTTCTCCTGTCCTCTAGCAAAAATACACATAGCATCAATTATGGCATAACTATTTTTTTTTTGTAAATTTAACCCTTGAGAATTCACTAATATTTGTCGCGAAAAAATCTCTGTATAGGAGATATCACTTTTACGAGAAAAATAACAACTGGCTAACAACTCCTGTTGTAATTTTAGTAATAAGTTTATTTTAAGATTTATATCTATTTGAGAAAAATCAAAATTATTTTCTGAAATAATAGGGTATAGTTTAGAACCGCTAAAAATAATATCTATTTCCTTAAAACTCAAAATTTCTATTCTTTTTTTAAGAACATCTAAAATTGTATCTATCATTAGATCATTATGATTTTTTTCTAGATAAATAGATGCTTTTTTATTCTTGTATAATCCATTGATAATTATAGTTGAAAGGTCACTTTTGACCTGTTGATTCACCTTGCCATCTTCTGAAGTGATTTGTAATGAATTTTGTTCATTAACTATAAATTCTAAAGCATCAAACCCTTTTGCTTGGCTTTGTTCAAACCATTTGCAATAATTAATAAAACCCATTATTCTTTCTTACTCCCTCCTACAATCATTTCTGTAACTCTAATAGTTGGTTGTCCTAAATCTACTGGAACATATCCTGAAATAGAACCACAATATCCCTGTGTAAAACATAAATCATTAGCTACACGATCAATTTTTAATAAAACATCTTGCCCTTTACCTATTAACATCATGCCTTTAACAGGAATAGTTAATTTACCGTTTTCAATTAAATATCCAGAATTAACCATAAAATTGAATTCTCCTGTATTTGTATCAACAGTTCCTCCACCTAAAGTTTTAGCATAAAGCCCATAAGAAGTATCTCTGATAATTTGTTCAGGTGTATCATCCCCTGCCGCAATATAAGTAGAACTCATTCTTGAAGTAGGTGAATACTTATAAGATTGCCTTCTACCAGAACCTGTTACCTTCATATTTAATTTACGACTATTACGAAAATCAACTAAATAATTTTCCAAAATACCTTTTCGGATTAAAGTATTTTTTTGAGTTGGCGTCCCTTCATCGTCAAAATTAAGTTTGCCCCAAAAACCAGAAATAGTACCATCATCGTAAGCACTCACAACTTCAGAAGCAATTTTATGATTGATTTTATTGCAAAAAGGAGATAAATTTCTTGCAATAGCTGTAGCTTCCAAAGAATGTCCACAAGCTTCATGAAAAATAACTCCCCCTGAACCATTGTTTATGATAACTGGCATAATTTGCGGTTTTAATTTTTCTGCTAATAAAAGCTTAACAGCTTGCAAAGCTACCTGTTTCGATTCTTTTTCCGTATCAATAATATCAAAGAATTCTAACCCCATTGAACGACCAAAACTTTGCGTAAATTCTTGCATAATACCATTGTCCTGAGCTACTGCTGTTAAACTTAATCTAATATAAGGACGAAAATCATTTTGATAAAGTCCTTTAGAATTAGCAATCAATATCTTTTGTTCTTTTTCTTCTAAATTAACTATAGTTTGAATGATTTTAGAATCCGTCATTTTCATTGTTTGAGATAAAAGTAACATTTTATTAACTTTTTCCTCTAAACTTAAACATTCAAATGATTTGGCTAAATTATGAGGAATCATTTTTGAATCATTCAAAGGCATCGCAGAAATCATTTGTTTATCGCAAAAGAATTTTTTCTGTTTCATAATCAAATCTAAAATATTCTTGTAATTAACTTTATTCGTATAAATATAAATTTCATTTGTATGTTTTAATAAACGAATACCCACTCCGTAAATATAACTATTAGAAGAAAAAACCACTTCTTGATCAATTACTTTATAAACATAACTCACGCTATCTTCAAAAAAAAACTCTGCAAAATCAATACCAGCATCTAAAGAACACGTTAAAAGATCTTGAATTTCTTTTTTACTTAACATTGCCTTCTCCTGTTTAAAACAATCTATTTATATTAGAAATTATTTTAATTCATGAACAAAAATATTTTTTGTCAAAAAATATAAACAAAAAATACCACTATATATACTTACTTGTATAGTGGTTATAAAACATGTTATAAGAAATAAAAAAATTACAAACCAAAAACTCTTATATGAATTAGGGTTTATATATGGTAAATTATTCAATTAATCTTTTATTTGAAAAATTCTTAAACTGTTAAAAAGAACTAAAATAGTGCTTATTTCATGTAAAAAAACAGCCCAAGGCAAAAAAATACTAGTTACAAAATTAGCTAAAGACAAGATTGTTATAATTAAAATAGCAAAAATAATATTTTGCCATATTATTTTATTCAACTTTAACGCTACTTTATGAGCAAGAATAATGCGTTTTAAATTATTTTTAATTAAAATAATATCGGCAATGTCAATAGTAAAATCAGTTCCTTCTTGCATGGCTATACCGACATCTGCGCTTGCTAAAGCGGGCGCATCGTTTATGCCATCTCCTACCATTGCAATAATAGGGTAATTTTCTTTCATTTCTTTAATTTTTAATGATTTTTCTTCAGGTAAACATTCGGAAAAAATATAATCAATATTTAAGTATTTAGATACCGCATAAGCAGTTTTCTGATTATCGCCTGTTAACATAATTGTTTTAATTTTTTTTTGGCTAAAATAATTAATAGTTTCTTGCGCTTCTAATCGCAAAACATCTAATATAGCCATCACTATTACAATTTGATTATTACAACTAAAACAAAGCACTGTATAACCATTTTCTAAAAATTTTCCTGCTTTTTCTACCATCTCTTCAGGTATTATTTCTGATAAATGATTTTTAAAAATGCTATATTTAGCTATTCTGTAATTATCATTATTATATGTAGCTTCAATTCCTATTCCTATCAAATTATTGACATAAAAATCATTTACATCTAGCTCAGATATAACTGAAAACCGATTTTTAAGATATTTTTTAATAGTAAATGCTAAAGGATGATTAGATTTTTGTTCCATTTGGTATAAAATTTTTAAGTACTCTAATTTTTGCTCATTTGATATTTTAGAATAAAAATAAACTTCTTTCACTAAAGGCCTTCCGCTTGTTAAAGTGCCTGTTTTATCAAAAACAATAGCATCAATATGAGCTAAATGGCTCAAAGAATTACCACTTTTCAATAAAATGCCATTTTTAGCCAAATAAGAAATAGCAGTAAAAGTAGCTGGCACATCAGCAACTGCTAAAGCGCAAGGAGAAGCAACAGTTAAAAAAACTATACTTTTATAAAAAACGTCATTAAAACGAAAGTAAACGACCCCGTTGACTAAATTAATAAGTTGGCTTATTAATACAAATAGTATAGAAACAAAAATCACAATTTTAACATATAAAGGTTCTATTCTTTTAATCAAAGTTGCTTTCTTAGAAATATTTTTTTTAATATTGTAGGATAATTCAATAATTCTATGAAAAATATTTTGTTGAGAAGTAGCTGTAATCTCAATAATTAGAGTATTATGCCTATTAATATTACTGCCAAAAACTTTGTCTCCTACTTTTTTATCTACAGGAATACTTTCACCTGTGATACTAGATTCATCAACAAAAGAAGAACCAGATACAACAATACCATCTGATGGAATTTTATCTCCGCCTAAAACTACAACTTTATCTCCTATTTTTAATTGTTCTACTTCTATTAATTGAAAATCACCATTAGTTTGTAACAAACGTGCTTGAGTAGGAGCTATTTTTAAAAGATTTTTAATCTCACTTTGACTTTTTCTTTCAATATATTCTTCCAAAAAGTTAGCAATAGCAAAAATAATGATCAAAAAAATAGCTTCATTAAAATTTTCTAAAAAAACAGCTCCAAAAGCGCCTAAAGTCATCAAAACATGAACGTTAGGAGTAAATTTTTTATTTTTTTTCGTTAATTGGTAAGTGTCTATAAAACCTTCTAAAATAACTTTATATCCTATAAAAACCAAAATAACTAATGTAATACCACGATTAAAAAATAATTCCTTCTTTTTATCAAACTCAAATAACTTAAATACTGAAATAGGAATAAAAATAAAAAAATAAAAACATAAACCTAAAACAAAAAAAAACAAACATCTCCTATTGCTTTTATCCAAATTCCTACAACAATTTAAGAAATTTTGATCGTTTTTGTTATTATTAATCATATTATTCAACGCACTTTACCTCGACAGCGACATGACACTTGCTCTCTTGCAAATATACGGCATTTATATTCCAGATATTTACCTATTGCTCCAATCATAATTAAAAACACTACTACTGTAAACATATTATACAAGGTCTTTTAATTATATTTGATTTAGATATCTCTTTCAACTTCGTCATGTTCTTCTTTGTTTTTTGTATCAAGTTCTGTTTGATAAGATTTAAGAATTTCCTCTTCAATCATTTTTCTTGTTTTTTGATTAATTGGATGAGCAATATCCATAAATCCTTCCCCATTTTTTTTAGGCACACTAGGAAATGCAATAAAATCGCCTCTTTCACCACAAATAATTTTAACACCGTGAACTGCAAAATCATTATCAAAAAATATAGTACAAATAGCTTGTAATCTATTTCTCTTTTCCTTATCTTTTTTATTTATTAATTTTACATTAACACCGGTAACTTTCATCTTATATCTACCTACCTATTATTATTCTACATTTGCGTTATATATATCATGATATGATATGTACTTTAGATCTTTAGATTAACAAACCTTAACCTAACGAATATTTTAGCACAATTTATTTACATAAGTATACTTTTATTGTCATTTTATCATTAATTAGTTAATTAGTTAATAAATGATTTTATTATTCCCCATATTTAAGGTTAATATATTTTACTTAAATGTACTTTCTTTTGTTTATAAATTAAAAAAATTAAAAAATAATAATGATATTTTTTTAAATTGTTGAATATTAATTTGCTCAGCTCTTATATGAGGAGAAATTTGATATTCTGTAAAAAATTTTAAAAGTTGTATTTTAGGTACCCCAAAACAATGATTTAAATTATTAATCAGTTTTTTTCTTTTTTGATAGAAAGCAATTTTGACAAATTTATAAAACTTATTTATCATAAAATCTTTTTCTTCTGTGTTGAAAGGTATCTTATCAAATTTTAAAACCATTCCATCTACTTTCGGTTTAGGAGAAAATCTAGTATTTTTAACTACTTTAATTTTATGAACGAAACATAAAGATTGGCAAATAACACTTAGAGCATTATAATTTTTACACTTAAATGATGATAATATACGTAAAGCTACTTCCTTTTGTAACATAATAGTAAACGTTTTAACTCTTGGTAAAAATAAAATTTTCCATAAAACAGGTGATACAATATAATAAGGCAAATTCCCCATTACAACTACTTCTTCTTCACAAAAATAATCATAAAAATCTTTTTCTAAATTGCGCTTTAAAAAATCATCATAGATAATGTGAACATCAAATCGAGAACCAAAAACTAAAAAAGGCTTCAAAGTAATATCTATTTCATAAGCTAAAACTTTTTTAGCTTTTAAAATGATAAATTTTGTTAAAGCTCCTTTGCCTGGGCCAATTTCGATAACATTTTTATTACTTATATTAGCTTTTTCAACAATAAACTCTGATAATTTATTATCAGTCAAAAAATTCTGACCATATTTTCTTTTAAACGTATATTTATTTAGCATGTGTTTAATTTAATATTCCCGAAAATAAAAAAAATTTTGTTCTCCCTTATGAAGATGTAAACTCATTAAAGTTCTCAAAATTAACGATTCTTTACTTAGAGATTGTACTTTAAATCCCGTAGACGAATAAGATAAAACTAGAATCTGTTCCAAAACATTGTTTTTGTTCTCATAGTAAGCATCTCGTGCGATACTATCATTATAGTATGAAGTATAATAATCAACGTTAATGCCATAAAAATTTTTAATTTTATTTATAATTTTGTGGTTTAAAAAATTATTTTCTATACATTTCCAAATACGACGATTAAGAAAATCTTTACAAAGACTAGATAAAACCGAATCATCACTATTTTGAAAATAGATAATTAAACTGTTTATATAAAAATCATCCATTCGCATATAAGTATTTAAATTATATTTGTCATATAAGAATTCCTTTAAAGGCCAAATGATATCGGTATTAAAACAATAATTTTTTTTCACTAAAAATATTAATCTTGCAAAAATCTTTTCTAAAACAATTGAAAATGCTATAATTTTCGTATGACAATACACTTGGCGATACATATGATAACGGTTAATTAAATAATTTTCGATACTAGAAATTCCACTTTTTCTAAAAACAATCCTCGGTTCTTGTCCTTGTGTTTCTATATCCATAATTCTTATCAATCTGTCTGAATCAATGTGTCCATAACTAACACCTGTAAAAAAAGAATCTCTTTTTAAGTAATCTAAACGATCGAAATCTAATTGACTTGCTAAAAGTTGTTTAATCAATTGGAATTTACCATTCTGTTCTTTTCGAATAACTGAAGCTACGTCTTTTTTAAAATCATTATCTATTTTATCTAATATAGAAGTAATTTCTGGATCATGCATTATAATTTGAACACTTTTGTCTTCATGCTTAGTATTAAAAATGCGCTCAAATACATGTGAATAAGACCCATGTCCTACATCGTGCAACAAAGCAGAAACTAAGAGAATTAATTCGTCTCTAAAAGAAAAAACCATTGCCTTTGCAAGCTGAAAACGATTATTTTCTAAAAATCTTCTAGCTAACTCATAGACCCCTAAACTATGAGTAAACCGCGAATGTTCAGCCCCAGGAAAAACAATATTAACACACCCTAATTGCCTAATTCTTCTTAATCTCTGAAAAAAACTAGTATTAATTAGTTCCTCTAAAAAAACATAATCAAAGAAAATATAACCATATATCGGATCTCTAAAAACTTCTGATTTGGCAAATTTTATTATTTCTTTGAAAGAATTTCTACACATTAATTTGCAAACTCTTTCCATTTCTTATTAATTTATGTATTAACTTTAATGTATTGAACAACAAACTACAAAAATTTGTATGCGTATGACATTGTTGCATATCAACTATTTCTGCTAATAAAATCTTTAAATGAAAACCAACTACTAAAAACATTTAAAATTAAATTGATCTCAGATTTTTATTTATTTCAATAATAATTGAAAACATAACCTCATCAACAAAATATGAAAAAAATAAGGAAAACATAAGAAAATAAATGATATTTATGATATAGTGATTTCAATATATAATGTGTAAAATAATCAAAAAATTGAAGAAATTAAATTAAGTCTAACAAATCACCATTTTGAAGCAAAAAAGCATTAGCATCATCAGTATCTAAATGCAGTTCTAAGCGAAAATTTTTATGAACACGACACATAACTTGTTGTAAAATGCCTGATTTAATGCCATTTACTTTAACACTCACTATTTGTTTGTCTACTACGCCAAACTCTTCAGCTTCTTCAGGTGAAAAATGTATATGTCTACTAGCTATAATAACCCCTTCTGATATTTTTACTTGCCCCTTAGGGCCTAATAAAGTAGCACCGCTAGAATTTTTAATATCACCCGACTCTCTTAGCGGAGCTTTAAATTTCAATTTAATATTATCGTTTTGACTAATTTCTACTTGGTCAAAAGGCCTCACAGGACCAACTACACGTACATCCTTCAAAACTATTCCTTCAGAACTGATAATATCTATTTTTTCTTGTGCTGCAAATTCGCCTACCTGTTTCAAAACCTTCAACAAAGTTAACTTATAATTTTTAACGCCAAATAAAATATCCAAAGTTTTTTGAGAAAGATGAACATGCCTATTAGAAATTCCTAAAGGGATTTTTTTACATGTTTTTTTAGAACATCTCTGAAAGATTCTACTAACTATCCGTTTAATTGAAAACATAATTATCTCCTTTAATATTATTCAAGAGCACATTGCCAAATGAGTCTTTTCTAATTTATACAATTGTATTATAACAATAAATTTTGGTTAGTTACCTCAAATAATGATAATTAATCTTAAAATTAAAAAATAAAAAGTAGAACAAGCATTTCGTCCCTTTTGAAAAACCACAATGAAGACTATTTAAAAAATATTTAATAGTCTGAATCTGATATTGAGAAGCAGCCAAAAAGCCAAACAATTGGTTAATAAATTTGCTATAATTAAAATTATAAAACATTTGGATTTTTCTGTTTGGAAAAGGTTAATAGGGGCATTAAGCCAAAAACAATATAAAAAATCTTTATGCTTTTAAAAATTAGTAGTTCAGGTAAATATAAAAATGATGAAAGTGGGAATTATAGGATTTCCTAATGTGGGGAAATCTACTTTATTTAATGCGTTAACAAAAATGAATATTCTAGAAGCTAATTATCCTTTTGCTACAATTAAGCCTAATATAGGAATTGTAGATATTCCTGATGAAAGACTAAACTATTTAGCAAAAATTTTTGGTTCTCAAAAAATTACTACTGCTCAAATAAAATTTATAGATGTTGCCGGGTTGATCAAGGGCGCTTCTAAAGGAGAAGGATTAGGAAATCAATTTCTAGGACATATTAGAAACGTAGACACTATTTGTCATGTAGTTAAATGTTTTAAAGATCCTAATATAATCCATTTAAATTCTGAAATAAATCCTATTGAAGAAAGCCAGATTATTGAAACAGAGCTAATTTTATCTGATTTAGAACAAATAGAACAAAGATTGCTAAAGATCAAAAAAAATAATAAAGTCAACAAAGAACATCTTCAAGAAACAAAACTTTTAATAAAAATTCGTGATTATTTGCAAAAAGAAATACCAATTAATCAAATTGGGTTAACTTCCCAAGAATTACAAATAGTTAAACATTTCAATTTATTATCAATCAAACCCATGATTTACATAGGTAACTTTTTAGAAACAGATCTCAATGATTTAGAAAATAACATTTTTTTCCAAAAAATGAAAATTTATAGTCAAAAAAAAGAAAAATATTTTTTTCCTACTTGTATTTTATTAGAAAAAAAAATGTCTCATTTAGACTTAAATACAAAGAATACCTTATTAAAAGGATATAATTATAACCTACAAAATCGTGTTCTGCACGAAATAATAAAACAGAGTTATCATACTTTAGGATTGAAAACATATTTTACAACTGGTAAAGACGAAACAAAAGCTTGGTCTTTTGTCGAAGGCACTAAAGCACCTCAATGTGCTAAATTAATACATACCGATTTTCAACGTGGATTTATTAAAATAGAAGTTTTTAATTTCAAAGATATTATTAATTTCCCTAGTTTAGCCAAAATCAAAGAAAATGGAAAATTAAGGTTAGAAGGAAAAGAATATTTAGTCCAAGACGGAGACGTGATACACTTCTATTTCAACGTTTAAATTTAAAGTTAAATAAATATTGAATATTAAATATAAAAAGAATATGTACAGTTGAGGTTAACCACGCAATTATAAGTGAACGAAGATTAATTTGAATATCAATTAAATAATTTGTATCGGATCAGCAAAATAGAAAAGGAGATCAAAAATATTAAATGCTATGGTTATAAAAACAGATTACAAAAACACTTTATTAATGCCTCAAACGAATTTTCCCATGAAAGGTAATTTAAATAAGAAAGAAATTGAAATAGAGAAACATTGGAAAGAAATTCGCTTATACGAAAAAATGCTAAGTAAAAACAAAAATAATCAACATTTTATTCTTCATGACGGTCCTCCATATGCTAACGGCGAAATGCACATTGGTCATGCTTTAAACAAAATATTAAAAGATTTTATACTACGCTTTAAAAACATGCAAGGATACTATGCACCATATATACCTGGATGGGATACACACGGGTTACCTATTGAAATTGCAGTTCTAAAAAAATTTTCTAAAGAAGAATTATCATCAAAGAATCTTTTTATAACAGAATGTAGAAAATTTGCTTTATGTTTTATAGAAAAACAAAAAAATAATTTCAAAAGATTAGGCATTTTAGGTCATTGGGACAAATACTATTCTACTTTGGACAATTCTTACATAGCAGATCAAATTAGAATATTTGGACAAATGATAACTAAAAAACTTATTTTCAAAAATTTAAAACCAGTTTATTGGTCACCTTTTTTGCAATCTTCTCTAGCTGAATCAGAAATAGAATACCGTAATTATAAATCTCTATCTATTTTCATTGCTTTTGATATCATCAATTCAAATATTTTCCCCAATACTCAACTTTTAGTATGGACAACAAATCCTTGGACTTTACCTTCTAATGAAGCAATCTGTGCGCATCCAAATCAAAAATACCATCTTATTAAAGTTAACGGCAAACAATATATCATCGGAGCAGCAACCCTAAATAGCTTAAGACCAAAATTAAACTGGGAGAAAATGGAAATTATTAACACTTTCTCAGGCAAAAAACTAGAAAATTTATTATATATAAACATTCTTTTTTCTAAACAAAGAAGAGTTGTTTTAGATACATTCGTATCAGAAAAAGAAGGAACAGGTCTAGTAAGTATATCTCCGGGACATGGTCATGACGATTTTATTATAGGACAAAAATATAATCTCGATATCAGTTGTAGCATAGACAAAAAAGGATTAATGACTGAAATAGCAGGTATATATAAAGGTATTTTTTTTACAGAAGCTAATAACCTCATTGTCGAATCATTGCGCACAAAAAACCTTTTAATAAAATCAGAATCTATAACTCATTCTTATCCGCATGATAATCGCATTCAAAAACCAGTTATTTTTTTAGCTATTCCACAATGGTTTTTGAATGTTAGTAAAATTAAAGATAAATTATTAAAGGAAGTACAAAAAATCAAATGGCATCCTGAATGGGGGCAAAAAAAAATGCATAACATGATGTCAGAAAGAGAACACTGGAACATCAGCAGACAACGAAAATGGGGGGTACCAATACCTATTATTTATACAGAAAACCATGAACCTATTACTGACATAAATATAATAAATCATATAGCAGATTTATTTGAAAAAAACGGCAAAGAGATCTGGCATAAATGGGATGCAATTAAATTATTACCTCCTAACTATCAAAACAAAAAAAGTCCTAATCAAATTTTTTATAAAGAACAAGATATTATAGATGTTTGGTTTGATTCTGGAACTTCCTATAGCATTATCCAAAGAATATCTGATAATTTTTTCCCAGTTAATTTATATCTAGAAGGAGCTGATCAATATCGAGGATGGTTTAATTCTTCCTTAATCACTTCTGTCGCAGTGTTTAACCAGTCTCCTTATCAACAAGTTATCACCCATGGCTTTGTTTTAGACGGTTATGGGCAGAAAATGAGTAAATCGCTCAATAATGTCGTAGATCCCTTGAAAATTATAAATCAAACTGGAGCTGATGTTCTAAGATTATGGGTCTCTAATATAGACTACAATAATGACGTTAAAATAGATAGTTCTATCTTGGAACAAATCCAAGAAAAATATCGCAAAATAAGAAATACCATCCGCTTCATGTTAGGTAATTTAAACGATTTTAACCCAAACCAAAATTATGTCTATTTTAATAACCGAGATCCCATACATCAAACAATTATCTTAGAATTTAAATATATGCTAATCAAAATCATTGATTCTTATCAAAATTATGATTTTGAACAAATTATAAGTTTATTGTATCCTTTTATTACGACAAAAATAAGTGCTTTTTATTTAGATTTCGCGAAAGATATTTTATATATCGAAGATCAAAATAATTTGGAAAGAAGAATGATACAATCTAATATTTATGATCTTTTATTAGATTTTCTCAAAATTTTGACCCCTATTATCCCCCACACTACTTCTGAAGCTTATAATTCATTAACATTTAAAAATGAAGAAGATATTTATCTTGAAAAAATACCACAAATAAAAGAAGTTAAAAATTTTATAAATGACACATATTCTGAAAATGTAGTTATAATACAAAACGCTTATAAATTATTCTTAAATTTAAGAGAGATAGTTTTGAAAAAACTAGAAGAATCACGACAAAAAAAACTAATCAGAAAATCTTTACAAGCTAAATTAATTTTACATTTAACACCAGAATATATAAAAGCTTTAGAAATTCTAAAGATAAATAAGAAGTTAAACCAAATATTAATTGTTTCCCAAATTGAAATAAAAGAAAAAACTACTTTAAATATAACAATCTTAATGGCTAACGGTATAACATGCCCGAGATGTTGGAATGTTAAATCAACGATCAAAAAACAAGGAGACCTTTGCCAACGTTGTTTTTCCGTTTTATCTAAACAAATATTGTAAAAATTAACAGATTACTATACAAAACTAAAAACATCTTTAAAAAGTAAAATAAAAAAACTATTTCATTTGAAAAAGATAACATCTAAATCCATTTTAAAATAACAAAGTAAATAATGAAATAATATAAGACTAAAATAAAAATTATCAAAAATTATCAGTTCAACAAAATATTGACATTATTGTGTTTATTTGTTAGAATAACGGGTAGTAAATAATAACTAGAGTGTAGCTTAATCTCTTATAACGGCTTAAGATTATTAGATTAGATTAAATAGAACAGTTAGCTTGTTTTTTATGTATAACAATCAAAATTAATAATTATCGAAATGAATGAAGCGAAAAGAAGATGAAGACAAATAATATTTACTTTTATGTAATTCTTCGATTATATTCTTTTTTATATTACATTTACTTAAAAGATTTCGCAAGGATAATAACTAGATAGATACTGGTATAAAAATATTGTTCAAAATTATAAAATAAAGTAATTAGTTAGAGATTTAAAATTAGGAGAATCTTCGATGATAGTAGAATACGAAGTAATGTATATTTTAAAACCAAATATAGATAAAAGTAATGTTGATAAAATAATAAGCAATATTAACGATAAACTCAAAAAAGATAAAGATATTGAATTTTTCGAAGAAATAAATCCCAAAATTGAATTCAAGAAATTAGCTTATCCAATAAAAAAGTTTGAGCAGGGCTATTATGTTTGGTTTTCAATTAAAACTAATAACCAATTTGTAGAAAAATTAAATAATATAATCAAAATAACTGAGGAAGTAATTAGGTTTATATGCGTAAAATCATGATAACATTATCATAAACCAAATAAAAATTAAAAAATTAAAAGTAAAATAAGAGAGGTAAGTATTATCTTGATTAATAGAGTTGTTTTAGTTGGTCGAATAACTAAAGATCCAGAGACACGTTTCACTAAAGAAGAAAATATTCCTTATGTTGTTTTTAGCTTAGCTGTTGATAGAAATATTATCAGCCCTGAAGGTAATAAAAAAACAGATTTTATTCGCTGCGCAGTTTGGAACAAACCAGCTGAAAACTTAACTAAATATATTTCCAAAGGGGCTTTACTAGGTATTGAAGGAAAAATAAGAACAAGAAGTTTTGATAACGAAAACAATCAAAAACAATTTATAACAGAAGTTCTTTGTGACTCCGTACAATTTCTAGAATCTAAAGAATATAGTCAATACAGAAACAAAAAAAAATCTGAACATAATGATTTTGACATAGACAAAAAAGATTTCTTTAAAATAGATACAGAAAATACAGAAAAAAATATTCCGATAGACTTAGAAGAAGATAATGATGAATCACCTTTTTAATTTTTTAATTGACAAAATGTAATTATAAGAAATAATAAAAGGAGACAAGAACATGCAAACAACAAAAAAAAAATATTTTAAAAAGCGTCGTAAAATATGTTTTTTTACTCAAAATAAATTTACTAAAATTGATTTCAAGAATATAGACTTGTTACAAAAATTTGTTACTAATGGAGGAAAAATTTTACCTAGCAGAGCAACCGGAACTTCAGCTAAATGGCAAAGACGTTTATCAATTGCTATTAAAAGAGCCCGTCATATGGCTTTGATACCTTTTGTATCAAAATAAATCAACAAACAAGTATAACAACTTGTTTTATTTTTTTATATAATAATATTAGCATTTGTTAATCGCTATTCTTTATTCACTTTTATATTTTATATATACATGATATTTTTTTGACTATGATAACTATTAAAAAACTATTAACCCTTCCCAACAAGAAAGTACAAGAAAAATTATTATTTGAAATAATTTTGGTTTTCTGCTGGGAATTTAGAAAAAGGGAGCTTTATAACAAAATATGTTGTTATCTATTTTTAAAAAAAAAAACATTCATAATTATAAAAAGATCATATTAGTTTGTTTTTTAATTACTGCATTTTTATATATGATATTTTGCGACTATGACAACATTAAACAACTATTTCAAAATCCCAACAAAGAAATACAAGAAACAAAAAACATTATCTTAAAATTATTTTTTAGTATTCTAGGCAAAATAGTTATTTTTTTTATCATTCTGGGAATTTATTTTAATTTTAACAACCATTTAAAAGTTAAAAAGTTAGAAAATAGACTCAAATTGTGGTCTAAATTATCCTATTATATAAATCAAATTGGAGAAGAAGTTTTCAATGAATTACCGATAGGCATTATTGTAACTAAAAAAATATCTGGAGAAATTCAGTGGCTGAATACTTATGCCAACAAAATATTTAATAACCCCGAATTAAATACCCCTATACAAAATTTAAACACTGAAATAGCTCAATTACTCAACTCAACAAAAAAAGAAGAAAAAATTATTGTTAATATGAAAGAAGAAAACTTTGATTGTTTATATAAAAAAGAGTTTAATGTTTTTTATTTATTTAATGTAACAGAAAGAGAACAAATTAAAAATCTCTACCATCAAACAACTCCAGCTTTGGTATTCTTATCTTTTGATCATTTAGAAAACTCCTTAAAAAATTGGGACTTTTCTGAGCAATCCCAAATAAAAGCGGAATATTTAAGTACTATATCTGATTTTATCGAATTATATCAAGGTTACTTAAAACAATTATCAGATGACAAATTTTTACTTTTATTAAACCGCAAACAATTAGAAAAAATGATAGAAGACAAATTTTCTATTTTGAAACATGTTCGCCATATTTCAGATAAATATAAATTAAAAATCACTCTATCAATGGGTATCTCTTGTTATAATTTATCATATAACCAACTTGCTTATTATGCTCAAAGTGCATTAGAATTAGCACAAAAAAGAGGAGGAGACCAAGTCGTTGTAAATATCGAAAACCAAAAAATCCAATATTTTGGCGCTACAAAAACTTCTTTAAGCACTAACTCTAAAGTACCAGCTAGAGTAAATTCTGAAATTATAAAAGAACTTTTAGAGAAACATAAAAATTGTTTTTTCGTAAGTCATATTAATCCAGACTTAGATGCCTTAGGTTCCATGATTGCCTTTTATAAAATAGCTGCATCTATAAATGATAATAATAGGCATTATTTAATTATTGATGAAGATAAAATAGATCAAAATTTCAACATTATTTACCAAAATTTAAAAATAGAAGAACCAAAACTCTCACAGCAAATTATTAGTACCAAACAAGCATATAAAATAATGGACCAAAACTCTCTACTTGTTATCTTAGATACCCAAAACCAAGAAATTTTAAATAGCCCAGAGTTATTAGATTTAACTACTAATATTGTCATCATCGATCACCACCGATCCTCAGAAAAAGTTATTGAAAACATCTTTATTTATACAGATTCATCAGCTTCCTCTACTGTTGAAATGTTAATTGAGTTAATATATTTCTTAAATAAAAATGTAAATATTACCCCTTTTGAAGCAAGTATTATGTATGGTGGTATGATTATTGATACAAATTATTTTACATATCGTACAAACGCAAGAACTTTAGAAGCAGCCGCACAATTAATAAATATGGGAGCTGAAGGAGATAAAGTTAAAACTTGGTTAAGACCAAAATTTACACAAATTGTAGAAATAAATCAATTAATTTCTGAAATGGAAATTTACATGAACAAATTTGCTATTATCAGGAGCCAAAAGAAAGATAATAATCGTGATTTTTTAGCAAAAGTATCAGATAATGCTTTAAACATCCAAAACATAGATGCTGCTTTTGCTATCGGCCAAATACAACCAAACAAAATCGGAATTAGTGCCAGATCTTGTAATAGTATTAACGTTCAAATGATTATGGAACAAATGAATGGTGGTGGACATATAAATAGTGCAGCTACTCAAATTGATGAAGAAGACATAAATGAAGTTATCAATAAATTAAAAAATATCCTAAAACTAGAATACCAAGAAGGAGTAGAAAATATGAAAAAGAAAAGAATCATTTTATTAGAAGATATACAACATAAGGGTAAAAAAGGCGATATTATTGAAATATCTTCTGGTTATAGTAATTTTTTAATAAAAGAAAATAAAGCTCTCCTAGCTGATAAGAAAAATATCACAAAATTAGCAGAAGAAACAAAATTAAAAGAAAAACAAGATGCTGAACATGCTCTTCTCATGAATAAACTAAAAGAAAGCATAGAAAATAAGCAAATTAACTTACAAGTTAATGTAAAACCAAACGGAAAACTTTATGGCAAAATAACTGTAAAACATATAGTGGATGAATTTTTCGAAAAATATAATATTCTTATTAATGAAAAAAAAATTATTTTGGATAGTGAAATAAATACTTTAGGAATGCATAAAGTTAATGTGATTTTAACAAAAGACATAAAAACCTACTTTGTTATAAGTGTAACAGCAAAAAATAATGAATAATAATATTAAATTGCCTTATTGCTTAGAAGCAGAACAATCTATTCTAGGAATTATTTTTTTAGAACCACAGCAAATTATGAATGTAATAAACCACTTGGAAGTAACAGACTTTTTTAATATTAACCATCAATACATTTTTATGGCTATGCAAGATTTATTTTCCCAATCCAAAGCAATCGACTATTATTCGGTATACATACTATTACAAGAAAAAGATCATATCATAGAAGGAGGTCAAAACTACCTCATTCAACTAGGAGAAATAATTCCTTCTATTTACCATCTTAATACTTATATCACATTCGTACAAGAAGCTGCTATCAAAAGGAACATTATTCAAACAGCTTCTGCTATTGTGTATGAAGGACTTAATAATCCTAACATCGATCCCCAACATTATTTAAATGTAGCAGAAGAGAAAATTTTTCAAATATCTAGCAAGCAAAAAACAAACAATTTTGTTAAAATCAAAACTTTATTGGCAAAAATACAAGAAAAAGTAATTATTAATCATCAAGATAATAACATTATTGGATTGAGTACAGGCTATTATAATTTAGATGAGGTCACTTTGGGATTAAAACCAGAAGAATTAATAATTATTGCTGCCAGACCTTCAATGGGCAAAAGCAGCTTTATGATGAATTTAGCAGTTAAAATTGCACAGCAGAATAAAAATACTCAAGCTGCTGTAGCTATTTTCAGCTTAGAAATGTCAAACGAACAACTAAGTTCGCGTATGTTAAGTGCCCAAAGCGAAATACCGCATAAAAACATTCAACTAAGTATGCTAAACGAAAATCAATTATTGTTATTAAAAAATACCACTGCTAAATTAGAAAATTTAAACATTTATTTTGACGATTCAGTAGCTGTTAATATTTTAGACATTAGAACACAATGTCGAAAACTTAAATACCAAAATAAATTAGATATTGTTATTATTGATTATTTACAATTAATTAAAAAAAACCAAAAAACAAACAACTATGGTTTTTATAACCGCCAGGAAGAAGTATCAGATATTTCTAAAAGTTTAAAACAAATGGCTAGAGAACTAAAAATACCTGTTATAGCCTTATCACAGTTATCTAGAGAGGTTGAAAAAAGAGAAGAAAAAAGACCTATCTTATCTGATTTAAGAGATTCAGGAAGTATTGAACAAGATGCAGACATTGTTATGTTTTTATACAGAAAACATTATTATTCAAAAGAACATCATAATCAATCTTTAATAGACTTAGGGCATACAGAACTAATTATAGCTAAAAACCGCCAAGGAATAACTGGTGTTAAATATTTTAATTTCGACCTAAATTGTCTTCTTTTCCGAGAAACTAATAATTTTAATGATGAATTATTTTAAAAAAAAGGACAGAGAAATGTATAATGTTTGATAAATTAGAATTAATAAAACAAAATTACTTAAAATGGCAAAAAAAAATTTTAGAAAATCAAGAAAATCTACAAAATATTGAATTGCTAAAACAAATGAGCAAAATTCAAAAAATTGTTTTTCTTTATGATGAATACATTGAACTAAAAAAAGAATTATCCCAGTTAGAAATAGAATTAATACAAAGACAAAATGGTTATGATAATCAAATGATCAATTTAATAAAAGAAGAAAAAAAAAATTTAAACCAAAAAATAGATCAAAAAACAAATATATTAGAAAAAATACTATTCGCAGAAGAGGATGAAAATAATCAAAATGTCATTATAGAGATCAAAAGAGGTATTGGTGGCAGAGAAGCAAATTTATTTGTAGCTGATTTATTTCGAGCTTATATGAAACATGCTGAAAGTAAAAAATGGAAAACAGAAGTTATCTATCTTATGAATAGTTTTAAAAATGGAATTACATCAGTAGAATTCACAATTCATGGTAAAAATACTTATTCTTGGCTTAAATATGAATCTGGAATACATCGAGTACAACGTATACCAGAAACTGAAAAAAAAGGAAGAATTCATACTTCTACAGCCAAAGTATTAGTTATACCCAACAAAAACGAACTCAAAATAGATATTAACTGGAATGATATTCGAACAGATACTTTTAATTCTAGTGGACCAGGAGGACAATCAGTGAACACCACCAAATCAGCTGTTCGACTCACCCATCTACCTACTGGAATTAGTGTTGCTTGCCAAATAGCTAAAAGTCAACATGAAAATAAAGATAAAGCTTTTAAACTATTAACAAATAAGATATACTACCAAAAAATTTCACAACAAAAAAGAGAAAAAAACGACATTAAAAAAAACTTTATTAGCAAAGCTGATAGAAGCGAAAAAATAAGAACATACGACTATTCTCACAATAAAATAATAGATCATAGAATTAATTTAACTATAAATAAACTGGATATGTTTATGGAAGGTCACATTGATTTAATAATAAAACCATTAACAGAAGAATTACAAAAACAAAAATTCCAAAAGTATTGCGAAACATTATGATAAAAAAAAATACGAAAACAAATATTATCATCTTTCCTACTGACACAGTTTATGGTATGGGAACTAGTATTTATGATCAAACTAGCTTGGAAAAAATTTATCAAATAAAAAAAAGAGATACCAAAAAACCAATGGCTGTTTTATTTAATTCTTTAGAACAAATGAAAAAAATAGCAATCATAAATAATCAAGTTAAAAAAATAGCTCTTTTTTTTTGGCCTGGAGCTTTAACTCTAATTGTTCAAACTCACCCATCATATTGCCAATTAACCAAAGAAAAAAAAATAGGAATCAGAATACCCAACCATTTACTAACTTTGAAACTACTTCAAAAAAAAGGTCCTCTAAAAACTACTTCTGTTAATGAAAGCGGGTTCCCCCCTTTACAGAATTTAAAAGTACTTATAAACAAATACCAAAATCAAGTAGATTATATTTACCTTGATAATCAAAATTTATCACAAACACCTTCTACAGTGATAGATACAACTACTACTCCTTTTTGGCGCGTTTTAAGAAAAGGGGCAATTACATTATCTATGATTCGAAAAATATTAATTAAATAATACCGTTTTAGCCATGAATAAAAATCTTATATCAGGGGCTTTAATCCCTAATTGCATTTCAAAATACAATTCGAAAAAAAATAAAAACAAAGAAACAACCCTTTCTATATTGAAAGAACGTAATTCTTTAGCTAAAAAAAAAGTTTTAACAGAAGAATACTTTAACAACGAGGAAATTTGCTTTTGACTTATATTTTGGCGTAATAATCTTTCAGCGACAATCATTTCTTGTAATTTTTTTAAAATTCGGTACAAAAACAAAAAAATATCTTTTTTTTGGCTAACTGTTTTTTGGAAAAAGGCAAAATCACTTATAGAACTTTTTTCGCTAATTATAAATTCTATTAAAGTAAGAACACTTGTATCTTCTGACGCATAAGTCAATTGTTCAATAACAGATTCATCATGAATCTTTTTTTTTGGTAAATGATATAACTTAATTTTATTAATTTCCTCACTTAACAAGAACAAATCCCCGTTAGTTTTTTGTATTAATCGATAAATAAATTTATCTTTAATGGTTTCATTGATAAAAAAACCTTCTTGCGTAAAAGTGTTTAAAATATAAGAAAATAAATCATCTTTGCGATGAATAGACTTAATTTTTAATACTTGAGCAAATCTTAATAATTTGTTTTTCACCAGAGCAAAAAAATGATTATTTTCATCTAATGTAACATACATAATAATGTTCTGATCAGATGATTTATTTAAATAATTTACTAAAAAAGAAAAATAATCAACTTTTTTTAACTCAAATAACAAAGAAATATTTTCTATAAAAAAAACTTTTTTTTGGGAAAAAAAATTGCCGGTAGATAACAATTCTTTCATTCGAGCCATAATATCAAAATAATTATGAGATTCGAATTTACAATAGTAAAAATAATAATTATTTTTATGGCAAAATTCTACTAAATAATTCTTTTCCCTTTCTAAAAAAAATAACTGTGAATAACATAATAAACTTAAATAAACCACTCTTTTAACCGCCACATATTAGTATTTTAGATTTTTTTTTAATCTTTTTAATTTATAAAATCATTATAAATTATTTTTTTATCCTTATATGTTTTTTAGGCATACTTTTCTTAAAACCATCTTTTACTATAGGAATAGCAGCACGAGGATGATATTTATAATATATTTCTTTTAAACGTTTTTGACTAACATGTGTATAAATCTGAGTAGTCGAAATATCCTCATGCCCTAAAATACTTTGTAAAGCTCTTAAATCTATACCATTTTCTAATAAATGTGTTGCAAATGAATGTCTTAAAGTATGAGGAGAATATTTCTGTTTTAAACCAGATAATTTTATCTTTTGTTTAAAAATCTTATAACAACCCTGTCTAGATAAAGCGATTATAATATCTTGTTTGGTTAATTTATTATCTTATTTATAATAACTAAAATCATTGATTTCTTTTTTCTTGGTGGGATAATTCTTCGAAATTTTTGGGGTTCTTGAATTTCTTTGAAGGTGGATGATTATTTATTTCTTGGGGTTTTGTTAAGTGTTATTTTCATTTTTTTCAACGCCTACTCCATTATTTCCTTGATTTTTTCAGCATAAATGCTAATTTGATTGCAAAAATATATGTCTAATAAAATCATAAAATCATAAAATCATAAAATCATAAAATCATAAATAAAACTAAAATAAAATATTTTGGCAACAAACTCATAATTACTTTTCTTTTTGATTCCATATTACAAATATTTTACTTTTCTACAAATATTAAAAGGTTTAAAAATTCCCCATTAAAATATTACGGTAATAAATATATTTTTATGCAACATTTATATTTGCGACATTTTATTATGTGCATTTTTTCAATAATTTTGCAACCTTTAATTTTATTTGGAATTGAAATATTTGATAAAAATTTATTTTCTGTTTAATTTCAATAGTTTTATATTACAATACAAGTATAGTTATTTAAATGTTTTAAGTCTTGGTTTAAAATATGATTATTTAAATATTTTGAGTCTTGGCTTTAAACTCTTTGTTTATCTTAGAATAAAAATATTCAAAAGCAACTACTAATTTTATAAGTTATTTATTCACAAATTAAATCACATATATAGCAAAATAAGTAAGATACTAAATTAGTTATATTTATTTTTTATTTCGATTTATTATATACAATTTAATACAATTGATATATTTCTATTTTGTAATGACTTTAAAACTTAATACCAAAAACTATTTTTACAATTGTATTTTATAAAATAAGACCTTATTTATATAATAATTTATATAGAAATCCCCAATATGTTTAAGTATTAATTCGATCGGTATAATAAGTGTTTGCAATGTTTTGGGAAAATAATAAGAATATTTTATAAATTTATTGTTGTGTTAATGATATCTTTCATTTATTATTAGCCATAATTTTATCATTTTATGCAATCCACCCAAAAACTAATTGAGAGTTAATTATAATTTAGATTTATTAAATTATTACAAGTTTTTATATTTTTTATACCCTAAGCTATATTTATATCATTTTTTTAATAAGTTTGGTATTAAATTATTGTATTTTAAATATTTTCCTTCACCGCTTTTGTATTTTTATTAAGCATAATAAGCATCTTTAAAATTATAGTTTATTTTTCATAGTTTAATATGAAAAAAATTTGAAAAATCAAATCATAAGTAATAAATTTTTTTTAAAAATATAAAATAAAAAGATTTTTACTGTCAAGCTATAATAGACCAATAACAAATTAGCTCTCATTATAATTAAATATTTTTGCTAAATTATTGCCAAATGTATAGGTATAACTATATCAAAATTGCTATTTTTAATGATGGATTTTATAAATAAATCCCAAAACACTAATTTATAATTACAAATTTTTAGATATTTTGTAAAACTTTGATTTCGCAAAATTGAATTTTTGCAAATCCAAAGAATAGTTCATTTTAAATTATTTTTAAATTAATTCAGAAAAGCAAAAAAAAGGAGTCTAAATTATGGATTTTTTTATCAAATATAAAAAAAAAATAATGATTTTTATTTTAGTAACAATAACAACACTAATTTTATCTATTCCTTTTTTATCTTTGACAAAAACCAAAAATGTTAAAACCGTTTCAAAAGATCTACAAATAGTAACGACTACTACTATGTTAAAAGATTTAGTCAAGCATTTAGTTGGTAATGTGGCAGAAGAAGAACAAAACGAATATCAAAAAATTGAAGGCATTCAAGTTGATTCTTTGATGGGAGTAGGAATTGATCCGCACAATTATAAAACCAAATTATCAGATCGCAAAAAAATTAAAGAAGCTGATTTAGTTGTGATTAATGGACTACATTTAGAAGCTAAAATGGCAGAAGCTTTTCCACTTTTGACACATAATTCCTTTACGGTAGTACAGTTAGATGAAACACATACTAAAGTTATAAATCAAAAAGGTGATGAGAAGGAACACATTCAAGAAAAAGATATTAAACGAGACGAAGATACTAACGGGCCAGATCCTCATATTTGGTTTGATATAGATCTTTGGATTAAAGTTTTACAACAATTAAAATATAAATTAGAAACAGTATTGGAGAAAAAAATTAAAGAAAAAGATTCACGTTTTAACTCAGAGGATATTGGAAAATTAAAAGAAAATTGTGAAACATATGCATGCAAATTAAAATTATTAGATAAATATGTAGACCAGAAAATTAAAGTATTAAAACAACAATTTTCTTCTCAAGGTAGAACATTTATTTTAGTTACTGCTCATGATGCTTTTTCTTATTTAGCTAGAAAATATAATTTTCAATTAAGCCCCATTCAAGGAATTTCTACTCAAACAGAAGCCAGTATCACCAATATTGAAGAGTTAGCAAATGAACTTGTTATTAACCAAGTAAAAGCTATTTTTGTAGAAAGTGCTTTTCCAGAAGGAACACTGGATTCTCTTAAAGAATCTGTAAAAAGTAAAGGTTATAATATTAAAAAAAGCGATGAAGAATTATACGCTGATGCTTTGGGGTCAGAAAATGAAGAACCAATAGAATTTGAAGGAGATCAAGATACATACGGAAACTCCAAACCCACAAAATATAAACATTCCACCTATATTGGAGCTTTATTACATAACATTAACACAATAGAAAAAGAATTAAAACAATAATAACAATAACAAAGAAATAAGGAGATTATAATGAAAAAAGAAATAGCCATTAAAATTAGAGATCTAACTGTAGCTTATCATCTAAAACCAGTTTTGTGGGATATTGATATAGATATTTATCAAAGCTCTTTAACAGCTATTTTGGGGCCTAATGGTGCTGGAAAATCAACTTTAATTAAAACTATTTTAGAATTAATTCCCAAAGTGTCTGGAGAAGTTTTATTTTATAATCAAAAATATGGGCAAGTAAGAAAAAAAATTGCCTATGTACCACAAAGAAATTCAGTTGATTGGGATTTCCCTACTACTGTTTTTGATGTTGTTTTAATGGGTCGTTACGGACATTTAGGATGGTTTAAAAAACCAACTGTTAAAGATAAAGAAATAGTAATGCAATCTTTAGAAAAAACAGGAATTCAAAATCTTAAGGACCGTCAAATATCTGAACTTTCAGGCGGCCAACAACAAAGAATTTTTTTAGCTCGCGCCTTAGCTCAACAAGGAGATATTTATTTTATGGACGAGCCGTTTCAAGGGGTTGATATCCAAACAGAAAAAAAAATTATCCAAGTTTTAAAAGATTTGCAAAAAGAAAATAAAACCATTATTGTAGTACACCATGATTTAGAAACAGTAACTCAATATTTTGATCATGTAGTTTTAATAAACGTACAAAAAATTGCAAGCGGTACTATGGATGCAGTTTTTAATCAAACTAATTTAACTAAAACTTTTCAAAATAAACAATTAAAAAAAGATATTCATAATTTTGTAAACTTAAAAGAAAACTAAATAAAAAGAATTAAATTAAATATAAATAAAATAACTAAACACATAAGAAAGGATTAAATATGTTTGTTTTAGAATTTAATTATACTGTTGTTAAAGTGCTTTTAGCAGCTAGTTTTTTAGGGTTTACATCAGGTATTTTAGGTGTTTTTATTATCCTGAAAAAACAAGCCTTAATTGGCGATGCTCTTTCACATACTGCTTTGCCAGGAATTGCCTTAGTTTATCTTTTTGTTCGCAGTACAGATATTTGGGTTTTGTGGTTAGGTGCTATTCTTGCTTCGTTTGTTACTTTGTTTTTGATGGAACTTATTAAAAAATATTCTAAAATTAAATCTGATACAGTCTTATCGTTAGTGCTTGCCTCTTTTTTTGGTTTAGGTAACGTTTTAATTGCCATTGCTCAAAATACTGGTGAGGATAATAAAATAGCTACTTTGGAAAAATTTATTTTAGGGCAAATTGCTTTGGTAACTAAACTAGATATGATTTCTACTGGCATTATGGCCTTAATTACTTTAGTAGTGGTGGCTAGCTTGTGGAAAGAAGTTAAAATCTATATTTTTGATGATAAGTTTGCCCAAAGTATCGGGTTTAACACTAAAATTATGACTTTTATTCTCAATTTCTTATTAATTGGCGTAATAGTTATTAGTTTAAAAATTATTGGTATTATTTTGACAAGTGCCTTCTTAATTATGCCAGGAATAATTGCCCGTCAATTTAGTGATAGATTTGTTACTAATGTTATTATTGCTTCCATTGTTACTTTCTTTTCTAGTTCGATTGGAGTTTTTATAAGTAATAGTGTAGAAGATATGCCAACAGGACCAATTATTATTGTTATTACTGCTTTATTTATTGCTATTTCTTTATTATTTTCTCCTAAATATGGAGTTATTAGTAGATATATGCAAAAAATTAAATATCAAAAAAAGATTAAAAAATTTCGCCAACTTATTCATCTTTATTATGAACAAGAAGAAATTCAAAGCCTGAGTTTGCCAATAATTCAAATAGAAAGTTTTTTATGGAAGGAAAAATATTTAATGTTGCAAAATCAAAAACCCCAATTAACACCTAAAGGAATTAAATTAGTTGAAAATTTAATTGATGGTGTTGTTTAATGATAAGTTTTATTAATAATGTTGTTAGCGGCTTTGAATTAGATGTTTTTTTAGTTATTTTATTTTGTTCTTTGACTTTGGCTAGTTTAGGAGTTTTTTTAGTATTGAAAAAATCTTCTATGGTGGTTGATGCGATGAGTCATAGTGTTTTATTAGGCATTGTTATAGCTTTTTTAGTAGTTAAAAATATCAATTCTCCTCTTTTAATTATGGGGGCTGCTTTAGTAGGTGTACTTACAGCTTATATGGTAGAACTTTTAGGCAAGAATTCTAAAGTTACTAAAGATGCTTCTATTGGGATTGTTTTTACTTTTTTCTTTTCGGTAGCTATTATTTTGATAAGTCTTTATACAAGACATGAACATCTTGATACTGATGCTGTTTTTTTAGGCAATATTGAGCTGACCCACCTTAACCAACTCAAAAAAATTATTCCTCTTTTATGTATTAATTTGCTGTTCGTTTTTTTCTTTTATAAAGAATTAAAAAACTACATTTTTGATCCTACTCTAGCTGTCATCCTCGGATTTTCGATTAATTTAATTAATTATTTATTAATGTTTTTAGTTTCTATGACAGCTGTTATTTCTTTTGATGTAGTTGGTTCTATTATGGTAATTTCTTGTATGATTGGACCTGCCGCCATATCTCTTTTAGTTACCAAAAACTTATGTAATAGTTTTTTACTTTCTTTATGGATTGCATTTGTTGATTCTAGTATTGGTTATTATTTGGCAATTGGACTTAATTTGCCAGTATCAGGGCTAATTGCTTTTATGAATTTAGTTAGCTTTTTGCTCTTTTTCTTCTTAGCTCCTAAAACTGGAATTGTTGCTAAAATAATTAAAAATAATTTGCAAAGAAAAGAATTTATGATTATTTCTTTACTAATGCATCTTAAAAATAACCAAAACCAATTACAAAAAAACCATTATCAAGAGATTTATAAAGATCTAAAATGGCCTTTATTTCGTTATAATAAATGTCTTAATAATGCTTTAAAAAAAGGCTATATCCGAATAAAGAATAATCAAGTAATATTAAATACTTCAGGGAAATATGTTTTAGAAGAAAAAATTGCTCTTTGGATTTAAATAATCAAATCCATCAACATGCTTTAATAAAGTGGGTTTTTATTTCATTTATAATAAGTTTTATAATATTTAAACAATATTCAAACACTCGATTATTATATAAAAGTTATTTTGGGACCTTTTTAAAAAAGAGGTCCTATTTTTTTTATGAATGGGTTCGATGTTTTGTATATAAAATACTTACCCCATTCAATAACCAAAAACAAAGTAATTATTATTTTAAAATTTTTTAACATCGGTAAAAAGTTTTTAAGATCCTTAAAGCCTAAAAAGAATTGAAAAAATAACCTTTTTCCCTCTACTTGAAAGATTTAATTTACAATGAAAAATAAAATTAACAAAGTTATATTTAAATTATTAATTTTGATCTGTACATTTATTTTATGAATATTAATATGTTTTTATATTACAAAAATAATAAAAATAGAAATTATTAATCACTATAAAGAAACCAATAAAAACTAATTTATCTTAAAAAATAAATATTATTGATAAATGTAAAAAAATGTTGAAAAACAAAAAAATTTAAAACGAGAAGGATTTAATTTAAAATGAAAAATAAAATTAACAAAGTTATATTTAAATTATTGATTTTGATTTGTACATTTATTTTATTAACATTAACATGTATTTTATTAAATAAAATAATAAACAATAACAAAAAAATAACACAATCAAATAATATAGTAGAAACACAAAATGCTAATGTACCTCACAAAAACAAAAATATTTTAAAAAAAATGAAAAATAATAAAATATTTCAAAAAATAAAAAATAATAAACATAAAATATCTAAATATTTTATAACAAGAGATATTCATATTGTAGGTTTAGTAACAGGATTAATAACTGGATTACTTTCTTTGGCTTAGTCAATCTATAATCTAGTAGTTTTTAAATAAAAACCAAATTATTTATTAATAAATAATTTGGTTTTTTTACTTTTATAATAATGTCATTTTATTTTTTTTAAAAATTAATTTTTTTAATAAAAAGGAAAATACAAGCTCCTAAAACCGAAATAAACATTATAAATGTAGTAATAAATAAAGTTTTATTCGATGTTTTTTTAATAATAATATACCTCTTCTCTCCGTTTATATTTTATTAATATGATATGCAAAATAATTTAATTAATTGGTTATTTTATGTTTTCTTATATCATTTTTATTTGTTTGATTATTACTGTTATAAATAATATTATAATTATGCGGCATAACATTTTAGTGCATAGATAATTGTATTTGGGATGTATATATACGATGAATATTGCCATCTACAAATAATGAATTTAGATCATCTGTTGTATTATCAAATTTTTCATTATTTTCTTTTATCATTTTTTTATAAAGTCTCCACCTTTATCATCGATATTACCTGTAATTTTGATATTTGAAATAAGGTGCATATCAGAATATGTTTGATCTTGAATAAAAAATAATACACTTTTCTAAGGTATTTTTTGGTTTTCAAGAATCATAAATTTGCTTTTTTTTATAAAATTAAGTTTTACTAAGTAAAGTAGCGTTTAATAAGGATTTAGAAGTGTAGAAATAATTACTTACCATTTGAAGAAGAAAACTTATTTTTATAATAACGTTCACATACCAGATAATAGAAGTTTCAGGAACTAAAACACCTAGAAATAATAGCATACAAAAAGAATTAACCCAATATGCTAAAACATTAAAAAATACTATTAATAAAAAAAAGAATCTTCCGATGAAGAAAGAAATAATGTTTTACAATTAATAAATTTAAATTCTAAATTAAATTAAAAGAAAATAAGCTTCAAAAAGTTTTATTTCCGTTTTATTAAAACCTTCCCAAACAAGGTGGGAATCTTTTAAAAGTTGGGTTACTTTTACAAATAAAGAAAACTCCAAATCTTTAAAAGATGTTTATCAATCTATACTAAATGATTTACAAAAAAAACAAAGAATTACAATCAGATTTGAAGAAATTAAAAAATATAAATGATGAAAAAGAACATTCAAGTTAAAAAAATAGCTCTTTTTTTTTGGCCTGGAGCTTTAACTCTAATTGTTCAAACTCACCCATCATATTGCCAATTAACCAAAGAAAAAAAAATAGGAATCAGAATACCCAACCATTTACTAACTTTGAAACTACTTCAAAAAAAAGGTCCTCTAAAAACTACTTCTGTTAATGAAAGCGGGTTCCCCCCTTTACAGAATTTAAAAGTACTTATAAACAAATACCAAAATCAAGTAGATTATATTTACCTTGATAATCAAAATTTATCACAAACACCTTCTACAGTGATAGATACAACTACTACTCCTTTTTGGCGCGTTTTAAGAAAAGGGGCAATTACATTATCTATGATTCGAAAAATATTAATTAAATAATACCGTTTTAGCCATGAATAAAAATCTTATATCAGGGGCTTTAATCCCTAATTGCATTTCAAAATACAATTCGAAAAAAAATAAAAACAAAGAAACAACCCTTTCTATATTGAAAGAACGTAATTCTTTAGCTAAAAAAAAAGTTTTAACAGAAGAATACTTTAACAACGAGGAAATTTGCTTTTGACTTATATTTTGGCGTAATAATCTTTCAGCGACAATCATTTCTTGTAATTTTTTTAAAATTCGGTACAAAAACAAAAAAATATCTTTTTTTTGGCTAACTGTTTTTTGGAAAAAGGCAAAATCACTTATAGAACTTTTTTCGCTAATTATAAATTCTATTAAAGTAAGAACACTTGTATCTTCTGACGCATAAGTCAATTGTTCAATAACAGATTCATCATGAATCTTTTTTTTTGGTAAATGATATAACTTAATTTTATTAATTTCCTCACTTAACAAGAACAAATCCCCGTTAGTTTTTTGTATTAATCGATAAATAAATTTATCTTTAATGGTTTCATTGATAAAAAAACCTTCTTGCGTAAAAGTGTTTAAAATATAAGAAAATAAATCATCTTTGCGATGAATAGACTTAATTTTTAATACTTGAGCAAATCTTAATAATTTGTTTTTCACCAGAGCAAAAAAATGATTATTTTCATCTAATGTAACATACATAATAATGTTCTGATCAGATGATTTATTTAAATAATTTACTAAAAAAGAAAAATAATCAACTTTTTTTAACTCAAATAACAAAGAAATATTTTCTATAAAAAAAACTTTTTTTTGGGAAAAAAAATTGCCGGTAGATAACAATTCTTTCATTCGAGCCATAATATCAAAATAATTATGAGATTCGAATTTACAATAGTAAAAATAATAATTATTTTTATGGCAAAATTCTACTAAATAATTCTTTTCCCTTTCTAAAAAAAATAACTGTGAATAACATAATAAACTTAAATAAACCACTCTTTTAACCGCCACATATTAGTATTTTAGATTTTTTTTTAATCTTTTTAATTTATAAAATCATTATAAATTATTTTTTTATCCTTATATGTTTTTTAGGCATACTTTTCTTAAAACCATCTTTTACTATAGGAATAGCAGCACGAGGATGATATTTATAATATATTTCTTTTAAACGTTTTTGACTAACATGTGTATAAATCTGAGTAGTCGAAATATCCTCATGCCCTAAAATACTTTGTAAAGCTCTTAAATCTATACCATTTTCTAATAAATGTGTTGCAAATGAATGTCTTAAAGTATGAGGAGAATATTTCTGTTTTAAACCAGATAATTTTATCTTTTGTTTAAAAATCTTATAACAACCCTGTCTAGATAAACGCCCTCCTTTATAATTCACAAAAACGAAACAATTAGATGTTTTACACAAAAGAAAATCACGAGAACATTTAAGATATAATTCAATAACTTGAGCAGAATATTTAGAAATAGGGACCATTCTTTCTTTGCTGCTTTTTCCTGTAACCAAAACATACATCTCTTCTAAATGTAACCGATCTAAAGTAAGATTTAAAAGTTCTGATATTCTTAACCCCGACCCATACATTAATTCAAATATAGCCTGATTCCGTAAACTAATATAAGAATCATTTTGGTTAATTTGTGCTAAAAAACGAAAAGTTTCTTTCAAAGATAAAACAGTGGGTAAGTTTTTATTTATTTTAGGCATTTTCAAAGACAAAGCGATATTATAAACAACTTGGTTTTCTATTAAGAAAAAATCATGTAATTTTTTAATAACAACAATTTTCCTAGCTAAAGTTTTGCTGCTTAATTTTTTTTCAGTTGTAATAAATTCTAAAAAAAGAAATATGTGATTTGGACGTATTTCGCACGGTTCTTTTAATTTTAAATATTTGTCTATAAATTCCAAATATTGTCTCACATCAGTCAAGTAAGATATTATAGTATTTAAAGATAGAATCAATTCATGTTTTAGGTATAATTCGAACGCTTGTATAATATATTTCATAGATAAAATTTTAACTTTCTAAAAGATAAACCCAAAAATCTATTTAGATGAATTAGTTTTAATTTAATTTTTTTTAAGCGTTAAATGATTTTGTTTATTTCTATTAGTAGTGAAATACATAAAAAAAGTAGATAAAGGAATTTTAATAAAGTTAGTCAGAAAAATAGATTCCCAGTAAAATTTTTTCGTCGTAAAATAAATCAATAAAGTAGCTATAACAGAAATCGAATAATTGAACAAACAAATCATTAATGAAATATCTTTTTGTTTATAAACATTTAAATATTTAGAAATAATATCTATACCCCCAGTAGAACCCCCTATTCTAATAGTAATACCACCAATAATTCCTCCTAAAATAGCAGAAACTATTATTCTCACAAAAGAAGACCAAAACCCACCATCCATATCAAATAAACCAAAAAAATTTTTCATTTTGTTTAAATATAAACTATTATTATTGTTAATAGAAGCAGTTAACAAAATTAAAAAAACGAAAATAGAAATACTGTTAATAAGAGTACTTATAGTAAACTTATAACTTAATTTAGGAAAAGAAATAAAAATAAATAAAAATGCGTTTATGATTATATAGAAAAAAGCAGAAAATAAACCAACAAACAAAGAATTATTTTTTAAAAATATAAAATTCGCTTTTAATATTTTAGCAATAGCATCACCAATACCATGTATACCTGTCGCATATGAATTAACTTTATAATTGCCACTATTGAAAAAAACATCCGAAAGAGAATAAATAAAACATAAAAATATATTGATAAAAATAGTTTTCACATGTAATTTATTTTTAGGCCCAAAAAGAGAATTATCTCTATTATTTTTCATCTGTAATCTCCGCTTTTTCTACATTTTTTTTTCATTAAAATATAATTACAACTAAATAACAGGAATAATTCAATTTACAAATAAAAATAATTAAAAAAAATTGAATGATAATAAGAATTTTTAAAGTTTGAATTTAATATATTTTAATATATCTTTATTTTCATTTTTTTAGTTCATAGATTTAAATTTTAATAACTTTTACCAACCGATACCTAATTTTTTTTTCACTTCATCTAACTTATTTTGGGCGATTATACTTGATTTTTCCGCACTTTTACTAAGAATATTAGCCAAAATAGAACTTTGACGAAAATAATGAAATTGATTTTGAATAACGGAAAGATGTTCTATAACTAAATCAGCTACTTTTATTTTCAAATTCTGATAAGAATAACCTTGAAAATAAGCTTCCGTTTTATTAAGATCCCAATCTCTAAAAGCGGAGTAAATTTTTAATAAATTAGATAATCCTGGTTTTTTTTCTGTATCATATTTAATTTCGTTGTCAGAATCAGTTACTGATTGCATAATTTTTTTTCTGATAAGATTTAAATCTTCAGATAAAAAGATGCAACCTTTTTCTAATGATTGATCAATCAAATGATCACTTTTATTCATTTTTTTAATTGGATTAATCAAAGAATTAATAGTATGTCCTATTTTTAAAAAGTCAGGGACAATAAAAGTATTACCATACAAAGAATTAAAACGAATAGCTAAAGAGCGAACTAATTCTAGATGTTGTTTTTGATCTTGTCCAACAACTACAATATCAGCATCATAAAGCAAAATATCTGCTGCCATTAAAATGGGATAAGTGAATAAAGAAGTTCTTACATTTGGTTCAGAGTTATATTTTTTTTTTTCTTTAAATTGAATCATACGGCTTAACTCTCCTAAATAAGAAGTACATTCCATTATATAACTTAAATAGGTATGTTGAGGCACCTCTGATTGAATAAATAAATTAGTTATAGAAAGATCTAATCCTGCTGCAAGACATAAAGCTGCTGTGTCCTTAATAACTTGTTTAAGTAGAGATGGAGTTTGAAAAAAAGTTAGAGAATGTAGATCAGCAATAAAAATATAAAAATCATATTTATTATAAAACTTTTTTTGCAAAAGAACTAAAGGTCTAATAACCCCCAGAAGATTTCCTAAAGTTAATTTACCAGTGGGTTTAATACCGGTGATTATTTTTTTTTTCAACTTGGATTGCATAATCATCTGATAATTTAACTACCACCTCTCTAATTTTATCCTACGAACTATAAACACTATAAACTCAAACATAAAAATTATATTATTTGCTAAAAAAATTATTATGTAAGACTGGCTTCATAATAAAATTAAAGATTAACAAAGAAGGAGGTTTTTTTGAAATATCGACTACAATTAAATTTATTCTTCCAATAAAAAACCATTAAAAAGAAAAAAGCAAATATAATAAATAAAATTAATATTCTAAATAAAACCGCTAATTTTTCTGGCAAATATAAACATCTAAATAACGGATCTCCAAAAATTTTAGAATGTTCATAATAATCACACTGAATACTACTATAGGGAAACCAACATTCAGACGCTGAACAAACCACTCCTATTTGACTTCTAATAGGTTCAAATAAGCAAATAAAATAACAAAATAAATAGAACAAGGGGTGAAAAAAAGTATAAAAAATTTTTTTAAAATTAGTTAAAGAAACAGGTAAATAGAAGAAAAAAAAGAAAAAAGAACTCCAAGGAATAATAATATGCTGAAAAATACTTAAAATATAGCTATCATAAAGAAATTTAGATAAACTAATATTTCCATTATTTAATTTAAAATATTTAAATAACTTGTAAACATCACCATTTTCGTTCCAAATAGGACTTAAAATGCAATTATATACAAAAGTAGTTAATAAAGAATCTACTACTATCATTAAAATAAAAAAAGATTGCGTTCTTTGATTCTTAATTTTTATTAAGAAAGAACATAATACTAAGAAGACTAAAAGAGTTTTTTGATTAGTAAAAAATCTATAATATAAAAAAATTACTTTAATTATTTTCAAAATCAGAGATGTATTTGCCTGATTTTTCAAAAAAAATCTAGAAAAATCAGTAATAATAGTAAAAAAGGTAGTTAATAGAATAAACCAAAATAAGAGCTGGCCTCCAAAACTTAATTTATAAATTAAACCTTTTTTTTCATCTTTTTTTATTTTTTTATTCATTTTTATTTCTTTTTAAAAAATCATAACCTCACAAAGATATTTTCATAAACATTTCTTGTTATAGAACAATCTGAAATTTACTAAGCATAAAATGCTTTTCAATGCAAAAAGTATAATAGTTTATTTGCAAAATATTATGTACACTTTATAAGTTTATATACACATTTAATATAATTAAAAACTTTATTTTACTAATATTACTAATAACTATAAAACTTATAAATAAAAACAAAGGCCTGATTAATAATTTGTATTTTGGGATACTATATACATATTATTATTTTACCAGATGATAAAGATATTTTTTAATTATTTTTAACTACTACACATATCAAAGTTTGCTGAGTTAATTTACCCTATCTTTTGCAAAAAGCAGCGACGACTTACTAACATTCACTGTTGACTTACAATCTTGTTTCTATTTAACTGTTTATAATTCTTTTGTACTACATTTGGCAATTTCTTTAAATTAAAGGCTGCTTGAAATCGTCAATGATTGTGAATTAAAATTAGTAAATTTTGATATTTTTATTCACACTAATTACAAAGTTATTCACAATGTTATAAATTGTGAATAACTTTGTAATTAGTGTGAATAAAAAAAATAATTCTATTTAAAAACACAGTACTTCAGATCATTTTTTGTTTGTTTATAAATCACATTTTTTGTGAACAAAAAATGTGAATAACTTTTTTTTTAAAGTTATTCACATTTTTTTTAATATAAAAGTAACATTTTTTTTAATATAAAAGTAACATTTTTTTTAATAAAAATAAAAAGACCATTTTTAGGACATAATTAATTTTTGCTTGTCTTTGTTTATTAGCCACAAAAAAATAAAATATCATAAAAAATGTGAATAACTCTTTTTTATGTGAACAAAATGTGAACAAAATGTGAATAACTTTTAGCATTTAGCCCCAAAAAAAATACATTTTGTAAGTTATTCACATTTTTTAGGTTCTATAACAATGATAATATATATATATATAATAAATAAAGAAATTTAAAAATTTTAAAAAAAAGATAGAAAACTAAGTCTTCAAAATTGAAAAAATTTAGAATCACTTACTTCATCTAACTTTCCATTTGATAGATAATTGTTTTTATTTCTTAGCTTCTATCTCTTAATGAGCTTACCCTATCTTTTACAAAAAGCAGCGACGACTTACTAACATTCACTGTTGACTTACAATCTTGTTTCTATTTAACTGTTTATAATTAAAATTGTTCCTTCTCTGTAATAAATTATCAAATAAATGAAAAAGAAAAAAATAAACTAACATAATAAAAATGCTAAAGTGTTGAGTTACTTTTATATAATATAGATATGAAAATAAAAAGATCATCTGAACAATATAAAAAGTTTAATAATTAGAAAAGAATAAGGTAAAAATTTATGAAAATTATTTATGACGGTTACGAAAACGGAAATGTTTATGATTTTGTAAATAAATTAAATTATCCTAAAGAACATATAAAAAACTATTTACCCAAAAATGAAGAAAAAATTTTCTTAGTTACTAAAACTGTTGAATTCGGAAAAATAACAAAAGAAATAGAAGATTTTCTAGAACAAAATCATCAATTGGTAATAGGAGTAGCTGTATCAGGAAATAGAAATTATGGTAAAAATTTCGGTAAAGCAGGAGATCTAATCGCGCAAAAATTTAATATACCTTTAATACTCAAGTTTGAGGGCAAAGGATTCGAAGAAGACATACAAAAATTAAAAAAATGGCTACAGAACTATCAAATAAGAAAAAATGAAAACCAAAAGAATAAAATCCCTAATTGGATTCTGTTAAATAACCAAATAATAGATGAAGAAGGCAATATAAAAGATTTAAACAAAGATCAAGAAGCTATAGAATCATATCTTTCTGAAGAAATAACTCCTAAATTAAAAAGATTTCCTACTTTAGAAGAAAAATTAAAATTTTTAACAGAAAACAATTACTACGAAGAAGATTTTTTAAAAGCTTATTCTATATCTCAAATAAGAGAAATTTATCGAATAGCTTACAAACAACAATTTCATTTCCTTTCTTTCATGAGCATCTATAAATTTTATAACGATTATGCCTTAAAAACAAGAGATAAAAAAAAATATCTAGAAACTTATGAAGATCGTCTTTCGATAAATGCGCTCTATCATTCTTCAGGCAATTTTGAATTAGCTAAAAAAATGGTTAGTAGCTTAATAAAACAAAATTTTACACCAGCTACACCTACTTTACTAAACACCGGTCTTAAAAAAAGAGGAGAATTCGTTTCTTGTTTTTTGTTAGAAGCTGGTGATTCTTTAAACGATATATCTCGTATTACGGAATTCACCATGCAACTTTCTAAAATAGGAGGTGGAGTTTCAGTTAATTTATCTAATTTAAGAGCAAAAGGAGAAACTATTAAAGGAATTAGAAATGCTTGCAAGGGCGTAATAGGAGTTGCTAAAATATTAGATTATGTTTCGCGTTATGCAGATCAAATGGGACATAGATTAGGGGCTGTAGCAGTTTATTTAAGCGTTCATCATGCAGATATTGAAGACTTTCTTGATTCTAAAAAGTTAAATGCAGATGATGATATAAGATTAAAAACATTATCATTAGGCGTTATAGTTACTGACAAAATGATAGAATTAGCTAAAAAAAATCAAATGATGGCTACTTTTTTTCCTCATACTGTTTTTCTAGAATATGGAACTGATTTTGCTGATATAAGTGTAGAAATGGATCAATGGTATGATATTTTAATCAATAATCCTAAAGTGAAAAAGAAATTTATTAATCCTAGAATTTTATTAGAATTAATTGCAAGACTTCAAGGTGAATCTGGTTATCCTTATTTAATGTTTTGTGACAATGCTAACAAGGCTAATACTTCTTCAAAAAAAATTAAGTTTTCTAATTTATGCACAGAAATTCTTCAACCTTCTTTAACTTCTCACTATGCTTCTTATGACCAAAGAGAAAAAGACCAAATAGGTATGGATATTTCTTGTAATTTAGCTTCTGGTCATATGGGTAATATGATAAAGAATAAAGAAATCAAAGAAACTGTTTTTTTAGCGATGGAATTAATGAATTCTGTTTCTTGTAAAACAAATATTAGTTATGTTCCAGGAGTATGTAAAGCGAACCGATTGAATAGAAGTGTTGGATTTGGTATTATGGGGCATCATAGCTTTCTAGCTGAAAATATGATAGATTTTGGAAGCAAAGAAAATCTAGAATTAATCGATGTTTTTTTTAACGCTGTTAATTACTACTCTTTGTTGCATTCTAATCTTAAAGCTCAAGCAACTGGCCAAAATTTTTTCGAATTTAAGCAATCTACTTATGCTAGTGGTGAATATTTCAAAGATAAAAGATCTATTCTTCCTGTTTCACCTAAAATTAAAAAAATATTCGAAAATATTCAATTACCAACTGACGAGGATTGGTTAACATTAAAAGAAAATATAATATCATACGGATTGTGGAATTCTCATAGACTAGCGGTAGCGCCTAATGGTTCTATTGGATATGTTATGTCTACTACTTCTTCTTTAACTCCTATTAAGCAATTAATCGAAGAAAGAACCTATGGCACATCAAAAACTTATTTCCCAGCTCCTAATTTATCCGAAGTTTCTTTTATGTATCAAACAGCTTATCAAATTGATAAATTTAAATTAATAGACGTTATTGCTATGGCTCAAAAACATGTAGATCAAGGAATTTCTTTAGAATTATGCATTAATTCAGATATGACTACAAGAGAATTACAGAAAATTTATTTATATGCTCATTACAAAAAAATTAAAACTCTCTATTATACAAGGACTAAAAAATTAAAACTTTCAGAATGTGAATCATGTTCGATTTAATTTTTTTTCGTATCTGGATTTTATTATTTCTTTGATAAGTGCTTTATTAAAAAAATGAGTTATTTTTTAGAATAAAAACTTATTTTTTTTGCAAAAAGGAGGGTTCAGATGGAAAAATTATCAGAACAAGATATTGTAGATAAAGTCTTACAAGAATTATCTTTAATTTATAGCAAAGAAGTATTTGAAGAGAATTTTGCCAGTATGAAAACTCCATATAAAGTAGAAGATGGTATTATCTTTATTTTAGTAGAAAATGAGTTCATTAAAAATAAACTTTTTAATATTTATTCTAACCAAATAAATGAAATCTCTAAAAAATATTCTCATAATAAGATAATTTTTAAATTTATTTCTCATAAAGAGATAAAAAAAACTAATTCAGTTGTAACTCAAAAAATGCCTCCTGATTCTTGCTACTATGGGAAATTAGAACCCAAATATAATTTTGACAATTTTGTTGTAGGTTCAAGTAATATTTTTGCTTTTAAAATTGCTAAAAAGATTGCTGATGATGAGGAAGTTTTAGTTAATCCCTTGTATATTTTTGGTGATGTGGGATTAGGAAAAACTCATCTTATGCATTCTATTGGTAATTACATTTTGAAAAAAAATCCTCAAAAAAAAATTTTATATATTAAAGCAGACGGTTTTATAGAAGATTTTACTAATCAATTAAAAGAAAATAAAATGGAAGATTTTAATAATAAATATAGAAACATAGATCTTTTGCTAATTGATGATATTCAAATCATGGCGGATGCTAAAAGAACTCAGATAGAATTTTTTAAACTTTTTGATTACCTTAATTTAAACAAAAAACAAATAGTAATAACTAGTGATAAACCTATTTCTCAACTAAATAATATTATGGAAAGATTAACTAATCGCTTTAAAGCGGGATTAGTAGGAGATATTAAAAAACCTAATTTCCAACACTGTTTAGAAATTTTAAAAAAAAAATTATTTGTTATTCAAGGTAAAAATAACATTAAGCTAACTAAGGAAATTCTCAGTTTTATTTCTGCCCATTTTAACGATAATATTAGGGAAATGGAAGGTGCTTTATTAAGGCTTGTTAATTACATTCAAGTATACGGTTTAGAAATAAATTTAAAAAACACAATAGCAGCTCTCGAACCATTGTTGAAAAATAAAAATAATATATCTAAAGAAGAAATAAATGTGGGACAGATTCAAAATATTATTAGTGAATTTTATAATATTAAGATACGTAGTTTAATCAGTAAACAAAGACATCGTAAATATACTTTACCACGCGATGTTTCTATTTATTTTATTAAAAAAACTAATAATATATCTAATGAAATGATTGGTTTTCTTTTTAATAAAAGACATGCTTCTACTATTTCCAAATCTTACCGTAGAATAGAAAAAAAAATGAAAGATAACGAAGAACTAAAAAAAACCATCGAAATTATTTTGAAAAAAATAAATGATTCGAAATTAATTCTAAGGTAGTAAATATAAGTATGAATCTCGAAATTAAAAAAGAAGTTTTGTTGCATTTTTTGTTGCAAATACAAAAGATACTTCCTCAAAAAACTTTTTTCCCTGTTTTTAATTATATTAAATTAGAAATTTCTCAAGACGTTTTTTTTTTAGAAGTTTTAAATATGAATATTTCTGTCAGAATTAAAATACAAGATAATAGCCTTAAAGTGAAACAAAATGGATCTTTAGTTATAGTGGGGAAATATTTTATTGATATTATTAAAAAAATTGATTCTGTGTTTATTCAAATAGCTTCCATTGAAAATAGATTGTTAGTTATTAAAACTGCTTCTTCTGAATATAAACTTAAAATAATGAATTTATGTGATTTCCCTTCAATCGATTTTGTTGTTGATGTAAATAACGTGTTTATGATTAGAAGTAATTTTTTTAAGAGATTAATCAAAGAGACTAATATTGTGACTTCGAAAGATAAGCAACAAAAAATTTTAACAGGCGTTAATTTATTTTACCAAAAACCTTTTCTAAAAGCTTTTGCTACAGATTCTTTTCGTTTAAGCAAAAAAGAAATAGAATTAAATCTTAATTACTCTAATTTTAACATTGTTATTGCTCATAAAAATTTAGAAGAATTGAATAAACTTTTAGAATATCAAAAAGATGAATTTTTAAAAATATCTGTAAATAATCAAAGATTTATTTTATATTGTGATTCTCTAATATTTCAAACTTCTTTACTTGAAGGTGATTATCCGTTATTACCAGAAATTAAAATGCAGCAATTCCCCTTTTTTATTAAATTAAATAAAGAAGATTTAATTAAAACTTTAGAAAGACTTTCTTTGTTTTTACCTAAAGAAGAAAATGTTTTTTCTAATATTATTGAAATAAAAATTGTTAATCAACAAATGATAGAAATTTCAGCTAATAGTGATGAGATTGGTAACGCAGTGGAGAGAATTACTCCCTTAAAATCATCTATCAAGGAAGGAGTTAAAATATCTCTTAATGTAAAACATTTAGAAGAAATTTTAAAAGTTTTCCCTGCTAAAGAAATTAAGATTTTGTTTCAAAACGGTTCTAACCCTTTTATTATTCACAACGAAGAAGAAAAAACTCTACTCTATTTGATTTTGCCTTTTTTTCCGATATAAAATAGTCAGAAAAGATTTTTTAGTTAAAACTATGATAGAAAATAGATGAATATATTAACAAAGTTATATAGAACTTACTTGTGTTATTTCTTAAATGTTTTTTGATTAAATAAGGATGGTATATAAATAAATGATAGAAATGTCTAATTTAAAAATAAAAGATGCAGAGATTTATAAACTAATTAAACAAGAGAAACATCGGCAAAATGAATATTTTAATTTAATTGCTTCGGAAAATTTTGTTTCTCAAGCAGTTTTAGAAGCGCAAGGAAGCGTTTTAACTAATAAGTATAGCGAAGGATATCCTAATAAAAGGTATTATCACGGATGTAATTATGTTGACCAAGTTGAGGAAATAGCGATAGCAAGGGTTAAAAAATTGTTTAATGCAAAATATGCTAATGTCCAGCCACATTCAGGGTCTCAGGCTAATATGGCAGTTTTTCAATCTTTGTTAACCCCTAATGATAGTATCTTGGGGATGTCATTGGATTGTGGTGGTCATTTAACGCATGGTGCTAAATTTAGTTTTGCGGGAACTTTTTTTCAAGCACATAGTTATAAAGTTTCTTTCATAGATGAAATTATTGATTATGAAGAGATTAGAAAAATAGCATATGAACAAAAACCTAAGTTAATTATAGCTGGTTGTTCTTCGTATTCTAGAATCATTGATTTTACCAAATTTAGAAAAATAGCTGACGAAGTTAATGCTTATTTAATGGCAGATATTGCTCATATTTCTGGTTTAATAGCTTGCGGCTTACATCCTTGTCCTTTGTTGGCTGGGGCTGATGTTGTTACTTCTACTACTCATAAAACTTTAAGAGGTCCTAGGGGTGGGTTCATTCTAACTAACAACGAATCTGTTTTTAATAAAGTTAATAAAGGGGTTTTTCCAGGAATTCAAGGAGGACCTTTAATGCATGTCATCGCAGCTAAAGCAGTTGCTTTTCAAGAAGCTTTACGACCTGATTTTATAACATACCAAAAACAAGTGCTTATCAACGCTAAAATATTAGCAGATACCTTCCAAAAACTGGGTCATCGTTTAGTAAGCGGAACTACTGATAATCATCTACTATTGTTAGATGTAAAATATAAATATTCTCATTTAAATGGGAAACTAGCAGCAGATATTCTACAAAAAGTTCATATTATTGTCAATAAAAATCTTATTCCTTTTGATAAAGAAAAAGGTTTTTATGCTAGTGGAATTAGATTTGGCACTTCAGCTATGACTTCTAAGGGGTTTAGAGAGGCAGAATTTATAGAAATTGCTAATTTGATAGATGAGGCATTAGGTTATTCTCATAACGAAAATATTTTAGAGAAAATTAAAGCAAAAGTGTTGTTTTTAGTTCGAAAATAATATTTATGTATTTTTTTTATATTAAGAAATTAAGGGACTTCTTTGCGCTGTGTTTTGCATACATAAAAAGAGATGTTTATTCTGTAAATAATAAAATAAATTTAAAATAGTTATTTGGTGAATTAATATTAGCAGAAAAGTCATTGTGTTGTAAGTAATTTAAACTATGTATCTTTGTTTAAAAGAAGAAAGATATTTTTAATGCGAATGCGTTAATTAACTTACGCATGCACACGAGAATTATTTTTTTACATAACCTATATTTATGTGATTATGTTATTTTGTGTTTCTTTTACATTTCATTTAAAATATTCTTGGATTTAATGTTAAAATTAGAAGTAGTTTATAGAATTTCAATTTATCTGTTATATATTTTGTAATTTTAATAATTTAAACTTGAGCAAATTTTAAAGAGGATCTATTACTTATGAAAAATAAATCAAAACAACCTGACTTTTATGAAATAGAAGTGTCTTGTGCTACTTGTAAAAAAAAGCATAAGATTGGTACTACAGTGAAAACAATTAAAGTTGAATCTTGTTCTAATTGTCATCCTTTTTATACTAATTCACAATCTTTTGTTACAGTCGCTGGCCGCGTAGATAAATTTTATAAACGTTATGGTAATAATTAAAAAAATAAAATTTGAAATAAATAAAAAGGGGGGAGGTTCGCATAAAATGATTTTAAATAAAGAAGGATTTATTGAAGTCATTTGTGGTCCCATGTTTTCTGGTAAGACTACAGAATTAATGAGACGTATTAATTTTTTGCAAACTTCACACGTTAAATTTTTAGTTTTTAAGCCAGCCATTGATAATCGTTATTCTCTTAAATGCGAATTAGTAAATCATAATTCAGAAACTTTTCCTGCTTTATTGATTAATAAGAGCGAAGAAATCTTACATTTTATTAGTAAAGAACAAAATATTAAATTTCTTATTATTGACGAAGTACAATTTTTAGATAATGAAATTGAAAAAATCTTAAATGATTTGTCCTATAAAGGGGTTTGTATTATTGTTGCTGGTTTAGATCTTGATTTCAAAGGAAGACCTTTTGGTTCCATGCCTTATTTATTGTCAATAGCTGATAAAGTAATAAAAAATAAATCTTTATGTTTTATTTGTGGAAATGAAGCTTCAAGAACGCAAAGAATTTCAACAAATGATAATAAATCATCATTTGTTGAAGATGAATCTATTATTTTAGTTGGCAAGGATAATTATCATAAACCTTGTTGTCGTAAATGTCATAAGTTTTTTTAAGAAAATATTTTTTCATTTAAGTTTTACGAGTGATTTGTTATTAATGATAGTAATGATATAATATGTGATTTTATGGATGAAAAACATTTTTTTTTCATGGAAGTAGCTTTTAAAGAAGCTCAAAAAGCTTTTACCAAAAACGAAGTTCCTGTTGGGGCTGTAGCAGTTTCTAATAATAAAATTATTTCAAAAGCTCATAATAATACGGAAAAAAGTCAGTTTTTTTTTGGTCATGCCGAATTTTTAGTTCTTATGAAAATAAATAAAAAATTAAAGACTTATCGGATGAATGATATAAGTATTTATATCACTTTAGAACCTTGTATTATGTGTATAGGAGCTTTAATCCAATCTAGAATACAAAAAGTTTATTATAGTGTTTCTAGTACAAAATTTCTTTTTACCCGTAACTTTTTTCTTTTTGTACACAAGAAATTTTATCATCATAAATTTATTAAACTAGGTTTATTTGAAAATGAGAACCAAAAAATTTTGAAGAGTTTTTTCGATAATTTAAGAAAAAAATAATTTTATTTATTTTTTATCATGTGTATTTTTATAAATCTTTTTAAAAATCATCATTCAATGTAAATTTTAATGAATCTGGTCAGGTCTTAATTGAAGCAGCCATAAGTTAAATTGCATGTGGATGGTGATTTTTAAAAAGATTTAGTTCTGGAATCAAAATATTAATTAAGGACAATTTTAACAAATTATGTATTTTTTTCAAAATATAAAAAAAAGTGATATGCAATTATTACCTTTTATCTTTCATTCTGCTGAAGGGGCACCTTTTCGTACAGATTTATATTGTACTTACGATGAATACAAGAATAAAATTGAGTTTTATTATTTCAAACAAACAAAATATTCTTCTTATTTTCTAGATGTTAACCAATATGTAGTTTGGACTTTAGTTGGCGGTATTTATAGAGTTTTTGTTGATCATGATTATTACCATGAATTTCATCTTTTATATCAACAAAAGATAAATACTTTTTATGTTGAATTTATTTTTGAATCTTTGCAATGGTATATGAACATAAAACAAAAAAGGTATTTTTATTTTGTTTTAGGTTTTTTTCTATTTATTTTTTTTACTTTTTTCATGATTAAATTATTTATTTCCTCAATGAAAAGAGGTATTTTAATATTCATTTTAATGTTAGTATTGTTTTTGCTTTTTTTCTGTCTTTTTTTGCAGAAACAATTATGTAAATTGTCGGTTGAAAAAGAAAAATTATTTTCTTTTTTTATAAAAAAAACTGAATTATTTTTAAGCAAAGATATTTTAGATGATATTTTGAAAAAACATAGAATATATAAAAAGTAAATCAAAATGATTTAGACATAATTGTGAAACTGTTTTGAAGAATGGTTTTGAATAAATAATTACAAAAGTGAGGAGATTTTTTAGATGAATTATGAAGGTATTATTATTGGAGGAGGTCATGCAGGAATAGAGGCGGCCTTGGCCTTATCTAAAAAGCATAATACTTTATTGATAACTGGTAATTTAAAACACATTGCCACTCTTCCTTGTAATCCTTCTATTGGCGGTCCTGCTAAAGGTATTGTTGTTAGAGAAATAGATGCTTTAGGCGGTGCTATGGGCAAAGCAGCTGATTTATCTCAAATTCAAATGAAAATGTTAAACACTTCAAAAGGTCCTGCAGTAAGAAGTTTAAGAGCTCAAATAGATAAAAAAGTTTATCCTGAAGTTATATTACAAATGCTAAGACAAGCACCTAATTTAACCTTAATGGAAGCTTTAGTCGATTATTTAATCATTGATGCAGATCGCAAACAAGTTCAAGGAGTTAAATTAGATGATGGTACTTTATTGTATAGTAAAATTGTTATTTTGACAACAGGAACTTATTTATCTAGTAAAATTTTAATTGGCCATGAAAGGATTAGTTCGGGACCAAATAGTGCTCCAACTACCTATGGTATTAGTCAACAGCTAAAAGATTATGGTTTCGAAGTAATTCGTTTGAAGACTGGTACTCCTCCGCGAGTGAAAAAAAATACTATTAATTATGATAAAACTCAAATACAATTTGGTGATAGTTTATTACAAACTTTTAGTTCACCTCCTGTTATTAAAGAATTGGGAGTTCAAGAGCCATGCTTTTTGCTTCATACCAATGAGCAAACACATCAACTAATAATTCAAAATTTAGATAAAACTGCTATGTATAGTGGTTATGTTAAAAGTACAGGCCCTCGTTATTGTCCTTCTATCGAAGATAAAATAGTGCGTTTTTATGATAAAAAACAACATCAAATTTTTATAGAGCCTGAAAGTTTATTATCAGATGATATGTATCTGCAAGGTCTTTCTACTAGTATGCCTAAGCATCTACAACACACTATTTTAAAAACTATTCCTGCTTTTGCTCAAGCTAAAATTACTAAATATGCTTATGCTATCGAGTATGATGCTTTTAACCCTAATCAATTGCAACATACTTTAGAAACTAAGAAAATTAAAAATTTGTTCTTTGCTGGTCAAATTAATGGCACAAGCGGATATGAGGAGGCAGCTTGTCAAGGCCTCATAGCGGGGATTAATGCCAGTCTTAAGCTTCAATGTAAAGCTCCTTTTATTTTAAAAAGAAATGAAGCTTACATTGGGGTTTTAATTGATGATTTAATCAATAAAGGAACTAAAGAACCTTATCGCTTGCTGACTTCAAGAGCAGAATTCCGTTTATTGTTAAGACATGACAACGCTGATCTAAGATTAAATCATTATGGATTTAAAATGGGATTAATAAATAAAGAGTCTTACAAAAGAGTTGAAAATAAAAAATGTCAAATTAAAATTTTAAAGGATAAACTTCAGAATCATTTTTTACCTTGTAATGAACAAAATTTAACTTATCTGAAAGAACATTACTCTTCGCTTAATATAGAGAATGTGAGTTTATATCAACTCTTAAAAAGAACAGAATTAAATGCAAGTCTTTTACGATTTTTGTTTAAAGATGCATACTCTCCGGAAGTTTTAGAACAGGTTGAAATTCAAGTTAAATATGAAGATTACATCTTAAAAGCAGAAAAAGAAGCTCAAAAAAGTTTGCTTCTGGAACAAAAAATCATTCCTACCGATATTGATTATGCATTAATTCATAATTTATCTCATGAAGCTAAAGAAAAATTAACAATGATTAAACCCTATAATGTGGGGCAAGCAGCCAGAATTTTAGGAGTTAATCCCGTAGATATTTCTATTCTACTAATCTATTTGCAAAAATATAATCGCCATGTACAACAAAATATTGCAAAAAACTTTTAATTGTGATAATGCGCAATTAGCTAAATTTCAATTATATTATTCTGTTTTATTACAATATAACATTAAAATGAATTTAACTTCTTTACTAACTGAGAAATCTGTTTATTTAAAACATTTTTATGATTCTTTATTGATTTCAAAGATGGTCAGATTAGGACAAATTAAAAGTTTGTGTGATGTTGGTACGGGAGCAGGGTTTCCAGGTATTCCTCTAAAAATTCTCTATCCTCATTTAAAAATTTTTTTAATTGATTCGTCTTATAAAAAAACTCTTTTTTTGAAATATTTAGTTCGTAAGTTAAATTTAACCAATGTTTTTATTTTTCGTCAAACAATGGAAAATTACACAAAAAAACACGAATATGTAATTACAAGAGCTTTAGGTAAATTAAATATTATTTATAAGTCAATATCTTCTTTGGTAAAAAATGAAGGTTATTTTATAGCTATGAAAGGCCCCAATTATAAAGAAGAACTGAAAAATATTTGTATATTTAGTCAATTTCAATTAAAAAGAAAACAAATTTCCGAATTACCGGAACAACTAGGACAAAGAGTAAATTTATTGTTTCAAAAGAAATCAATTCGTTTTTTGTAGATTTATTTTTACGCTTGTAATAAAAACTATTCTCTTGACAAATAAAGGAATAGTTGATAAAATAAAGTCGCTTTTTTATATTTAAATTTAGTAAATTAGAAATATCAGAATGACCAGCTCCAAAAAAATTCCAGCGTTTATAGAAGTTTGGTCCTGCCATTTCATTTACCAGAAAAATTAATTGGATTTATTTGTTGGTATCAGTGATTAGTTTTGTATGAATTATCATTGTTATTTTAGTTCATAAAGCTTTCTTTTCATTGCCATTTGTCTGCAGAAACTCTTTTCTTGGTCTTAATTATTGTTGGGTCAATAATTTTAATGAGTTGTGGTTTTATGCTGAAAATAGTTATAACAGGGGGGTTGTTAGTATTTTCAGTACTTGTGCAAATCATTTGTTTTTAATGTTATTACAAAAATTTTACTGGGAGATTCTTTTTATAGTTATCGCCATAGTCCTTCTTGGGTTGATTAGCGGCGCTGCTTTCTGTTATCATAAGGAAACTGAACAACAAATGCCCCATTTTAAAATCTGGGAATAGGACCCAGATTATTGTTTTCTGGTTAAAACCATTGATAAATATCATACTCAGATTAAGCATAACCTGAAAGGAAAAATGATCAGAAGACTTTAGCAGATAAGGGTTGAGAAAAATATCACTCCTTGAAAGGTCAACTGATTCAACGCTCTAATATGGTGGATGGTTTCTTAGAAGAACTTGACGAGGATACTAGTAAGAAATTAAAAGAAGCACTTATAGAGAAAGGACAAGCGAAAGCTTTCATCATTTATGACCCACGAAGGAGTCAAAAGGAAGAATTGTCCCCCATATTATTTTCATTACTTTAAAACATTTTTCTAAAAAATCTTCACCTTTGGGAAGGTTAAATTTTGCTTTTTAACTATAAAAGCATGCCCCATTTCGTGTGTTAAAACGTCTACATCATCATTGGTGTTATTAAAAGCAAAAATAAAAATAGCTTTAAATTTAGGTATATATGTACAATATCTCCCACCTATTTTATTAGGTTTACTTTCACCCCCCAGATCTAATAATTTTTTATCTAATAGATAATTGAAAAAAAATTAGTTTCTTTGGCATTTCATTATATATTTGGCAAGCTTTTTTTTAATTTAAAATCTAGATAACCAATTGAGGACTACCATCAGTAAAATATATAGTATCATAACTTTGTATTTTTTTAACTATTTAAATGTTTAGCTTGTTTTTATTTCATTTTTAACACTAAAGGTAAAGCATGTTTTAAGATCATTTTTTTGTAACTAGACAGTATCTGTTGTACAATAATCTGTTCTTAATAAACAATCATAGCGCCTAAATTATACAAAATTATCATTAATCTAAAATATGAGCTATTTTAGTTCTTGCTTTAACTAATTCGTCATAAATAAAATCATATTGATGTTCGTTTTTTTGAAAAAATTGAGAAACTGCTAATTATGCTTGTTTACGAGTATTACGTTGAATATTTTTTGTAAAAAAAGTCATCTGACTTAAATTATATTTTTTATTTTCTCAAATTATTGAAGGATCAGCGATTAACTTATTGTAAGCTTCAACTAATTTATTTTCTTCTTTTAATAAATCAATAATTTTTTTATTAAAAGTTTTAAAATTTAAAGCTAAATGTTAAAAAATAATTTACCTAGTTTTTTTCTAAAAAACATAATGTTTACTTTTAACAACTTGCCGATATATTTTATTTAATAAAGAAGTAATTAAAAGGAATGTTTAATCCTAAAATCTTTTTTTCTTGATCATAAAAAATATCTTTGACATTAGTAGTAGTATGAATATCAGCTAGATTTTGTATTAAATAAATTTCATTAAATATTTCTTACATACGAGATAATATTTTTTATTGTCCTAAAAAAAAGTCTTATTTTTAAAATTAAACATTAATTGTTTTAATTGTTGTTTTTAATTCTTCTAGATTAATTCTTTTATAAGAAAAATCACTAAATTTTATTGCATTTTATCCTTTTTAAGATTTAGTTTTTGAATTTTTATTAATCTTTGATATTAATAATGCGCACCATTTCGTATTCATTTTCTTCCAATAAATCTTTTGATCAACATTAATTGTTTTAATCCAAAAAAATTAAAAATAATTAAATGATAAAATTATTTTGTTTAATTGTTAATTAATATTCATATTTTCTAGCAAAAAATTAATCATAATTTTAAAAACTATTTATTGAAAAATAAATATCAAAAAAAATTGTAAAATATTTTTTTATAAAAAAATATTAAATATTTAATATTTAAAAAATCTTATAGAAAAAAATATTTTATGATACAAAATATTTAAAAAAATAAACAAAATAAGGAGCTAATATACTAATGTTTCAAATTAACCATTTAAATAAAAGTTTTATTAGTAAAAATAAACAAAAAACTACGGTTTTAAATAATGTTTCTTTTCGATTACCTGACAAAGGATTAATTTTTATTTTGGGTAAATCTGGTTCTGGTAAATCAACTTTACTTAATTTATTAGGTGGTCTTGATTTTTATGATACTGGTGAAATTTTGATTAATAATCATTCTACTAAAAATTTTAAACAAAAAGATTTAGATAATTATCGTAACGGAAATGTTGGTTTTATTTTTCAAGAATTTAATTTAATAGAAGAAATGACAGTTTTGGAAAATATTGCTTTGCCTTTAGAATTACAAGGAAAAAAACCTGATATTAATTTAATTGCTAGTTATCTTAGAGAAATAGAATTAACTGGTTTTGAAAGTAGAAAAATTAGTGAACTATCTGGGGGCCAAAAACAAAGAGTGGCTATTTTAAGAGCGATTATTAAAAACCCCAATATTATTTTGGCAGATGAACCAACCGGTAATCTAGACTCAGAAACAGGTCAACAAGTTTTTGAAATCTTAAAAAAACTATCTAAAGAAAAATTAATAATTGTAGTTAGTCACGATTTTGAAAGTGCTTATCGGTATGGTGATCGATTAATTGAGTTAAAAAATGGTCAATTATTAACTGATTTATCTAAAAATGAAAATTTTTCAAAGCAAAAATTAGAATTAAAAAAAGGTCAAGTATTAACAAAAAAACATTTAGAAGAAATTCAACAACAATCTAATAATAATTTTAAAAAATCGTTCGTTTCTACCAAACTTGATAATAACAATATTTCTTCCGTCCAAAAAGAACTTTTACAAATTAAAAGTCATCTAAATTTAAAAACAGCTTTTAAAATTGGCACTAATTTTTTAAAAGTTAAAAAAATATCTTTGCTTTTTGTTTCTTTATTAGGCGCTTTTTTATTAGCATTTTCATATATAGATTTTGTATATATAACATTCTATATTAAATTTTGGAATTTATTAAAAAAAAAGTTCTTAACCGAATTTTTAAATGAAGTTATGTTAATAATGTTAATTATATTTGTTCTAAGTTTTTTTGTTATTGGTGGTTTTGTGAAAAAAAGTATTCAATTTAAAAGAAAAGATATTGGCACCATGCGTTCTTTAGGAGCTCGCGCCCAAGATGTTTTTAAAATTTTTTTTAGCGAAGGTTTTGTGATTTCTGTAATTATTAATATTTTTTATTTTTGTATATTTGTTTTATATTTGAAGAATTCTATCGGTAGGATTTTCATAAAACAAAAGATAGAAGAAATTAAATTATTAGATCAACTTAAGAATGCAAAATCTACTATTAATACAAATTTTACTGACCTTTTTACGCAGCCATGGTTTATGATGATCATCTGTTTTTTATTAAGCCTTTTAATTGTTTTTTCGAGCACTTATTTGCCAATTAGCAAATTAGCGAGGAAAAAACCTATTGATGTTATTTTAAATAAATAACAATATTAAAAATTTACTAAATAACAATATTAAAAATTTACTAAATAACAATATTAAAAATTTACTTTTAAAATAAAAAAATCAAACTATTAATTTTAATAGTTTAATTTTTTTTATTTATTGTTAATTATTGTAAATAATTCAAAAAAATTTTAAGAAAAAACATATCTTAAGTTTTTTAACATTCTATGCATATGAGGCATAGGTAAACCAGAAACAGTAGAAGGTAAATTTTGAATTTGTTGCACAAACGCTTCATTAAAACCATTTATTTGGTATTAATAGCTTCTTTAGTTTGTGCGTAAAATTCAATTTCTTTTTACTTAAAAATATTTAAATAAATTTTATTTTACTGAAATATTTTTAAGTAAAAAAAATTTGTTATTATCTTTTTTAATAGCACAAATTGCTTTTATTTATTGTCTAATTTGCCACGAACATTTTTGTAAACAATAATGTTACTAAATCATTATTAATCGCTTTTGGTAAAATTTCATTATTACAAACAGTCACAGTATCAGCGCCAATAATAAATCCTCTCTTTTTTCTTGAGAAGCGATTTTTTTAGCCTTAGTCATAGCTAGTCTCAAAGCTAATTTTTTAGCAATTTCGTTTTTTAATGATGTTTTGCCAACATTAGAAATTTAATTAATGGATTTAATTTTAGTTTTTGTAAAATTTTTAAACGAAAATATGAATGAGAGGCTAAAATAATTTTCATTAACGTTTCCTTTATAAAAAAATTTAAGATTTGATTATCAATTATTATAAAATTTACCTTTTAAGTTTTTTGTAAAAATATAATTTTTTCTAAATTAATTTATTTTCATTCATATTATATAGAAAAAAATATTTTTAAGAATTTATGATTTACAAATTATTTTAATTTAAAATTAATTATTTTTTCTACTTAATAAACAATATAAAACAAAAATAATAATCTCTAATAATGACAAGAAAATAAAAATATTTAAGGGTGTTAATATTTTATTTGATTCAGTTGTTTCTAGTAAGATCTCTTCATTATTATTTTGTTTTTCATCCACATATTCTGTTAAAAATTCTTTATTGAAGTTATCATCTTGTGTATAAGAAAATCCTTTTAATGCATGTTGAAAATTATCACCTTGTTACTATAACTCTAAAAATAAATTTTTTCTCATTTTCTTGTTTAACTATAGATAAAATAAAATTGTTTATAGTAAGATTTTCATTTTGTCCCTTGATCAGTTAATTTTTCTGACAATAGTTTTTTAATTTCTATAGAACTTTCATCAAATATATAAGAATCGTAAATTTTTGTATCCCATCTAATTTTATATTGTAAAATTTTAATTTTTAGACAAACAAAATCTGTTAATTCTTCTCAAAAATTTATTTTGATCATGATTAATAGTTTTAACCTTCAAAAACTTTATATTTGTATCATTGTTGTTAGTTGCTAGTTATAATACAAAATCTTAAGCTTGCAAATTATTATGTGTATCATTTTGTTTTAAGCGAGCAAGTACTAATTTCTTTAGTATTATTTGATGTTAAATCAAAATTATAAGAATCCGCAATATTTTTTGTTCTTGTTTATATTTTATAAAAAAACTCTATTACTTTTCTTACTAAAATTTCGTACTTAATTCATTGAGCTAAATGATTACATTGATTATATTGTGTTTTCTTTACTAATTATCAAAGTTCGTTTAGCAATCGTTTTAATCGCGTTAGTTATTTATTATGAAAATGAGAGAATTTCCTTTTTGATTGGGAAAGAGGTTTTTGTTTTGTAATTTATTTTTTCTTACTTTGTTCTAGTTTTGTTACAATAGAGGTTTTGGTAATTCTAGATACTTTTATTTTGTTGAGCTTTTGTTATTAAAGATAAAAAAATTGCTGCATTTAAAGAACTTCTTCCCGTTAAAATGCCATCAATTTCTTTTTGTTGGAAAAATAGATCAGCATTGGCAACTGATACAGAACCGCCATAAATCACTCTTATTTTATGGGATATTTCGTGTTTAAAGATTACAGAAATAAGTTTTTTTATTTTTCGTATAGTTTGATTTGCTTTTTCAGGAGTTTCGCTTGTAGATTGGTTTATTGCCCAAATAGGTTCATAAGCAAATATAATTTTAGTTAATGATTGTATTTGAACGTTTTGCAAAATATCGTTTAATTGCTTATTTAAGATTAATTCGGTTTTATTTTGTTTTTTGACTTCTAAACTTTCCCCTATACAAACAATAGGGTACATTCTTTGTTCTAGAACTGATAAAAGTTTTAAATTAGTTATTTGATCTGTTTCGTGAAATAAATTCTTTCTTTCATTATGACCTAATAAAACGTATTTAATTCCTAAAGACTTAATATTTTGTGGTGAAATTTCTCCTGTATAAGGCCCTTCATTTTTATAGAATACATTTTGAGCACCAATTTGTAAATTATCTCCTTTAATTTGATTTAAAGCATCTAGTAAAGTGTTCTGAGGAAGAATGAGGCTTGTTATTTGATTTTTATTAGGGATTTTATTTTGTATGCTTAGAATGTAACTCATAGCTTCTTTTTTATTTTTATACATTTTCCAATTACCAGCGACAATAAATTTTTTCATTTTTTCACCTTAATATTTTTTCTTTTTATATTTTTTAATAGATAATAATTTGTAATATTTTTGTCTTATTTTTCTTATGATTGTTAAACAGGTGATATTCTTGGTTTACCGGTATATAAAAAGCATCTTCTTTATTTAATAAGTAGTGTAATTTCTTCAAAACTAGAATAATTTCTCCTTCTAAAACCAAAAAAAATTCATTTTTTATTGTTTTTGTACCAAATTCTATTTGACCTTCAGGTTGGATATCTATAATCATAGGTTCTATTTTGTGGGTTTGATAATTATGCAAAATATGATAAGTTTTGTTTTTTGTATTTTGATTATTTTTTATTAAATAATCTTCTTTTTTAATTATTAATGGTATATTATGATTTTCTTGCTTAAAAAATGCTGATATATTCGTTTTGAAGACATCTAACAAGAGACATAAAGTTTTAAGCGAAGGAGAAATTAAATTGTTTTCTATTTGTGAGATATAACCACTAGTAACATTGATTTTTATCGATAATTCTCTTTGGGTCAATTTATGTTGTAATCTTAAATTTCTTATTTTAATTCCTATATCCATAGTAAATCCTAAATCCTTTTGGTGTTTTTGAATGATTAATAATTAAATTCAAGTGATATTTGCTTATGTTCCAAATAAGTTAATTAAATTTTTGTACAGTTTGATTTGTTTTATCATGTTTTTTTTGAGTCTAATTTGGGTTTGTTGGTGATTTATTTCTAGTTCTTTTTTGTTTTTTTTATGTTGGAACCACCATATAACTTTGTCTATTAGTGAATATATTTTATTTTTCCATAATATTTGAGAAATTTTTGTATTAGTTTTCTTTTTATTTTTATTAATTTCTTTTAAAAAAATAAGATTTTTGTGTAAGTATTTTTTTTGTTTGTTTTTATGATAAATTAATATTTTTTGGATGTTTGTTTTTTGATTTTTGGTTATTATTTTCTCTTTGAGGAGTTTGATTTTTGATATTTGCTCATAAGCATCTAATTTTTTTTGTATTTTAGAAAATAAATTTTTTCTTTTTTGGTAATATTCTATTTTATTTTTATTTATTTTTTGAAGAAACTCTTTTTCTATTGTATGTGAAGTAAATTCTAGATTTTCTTGAACTAAGTTTATGTTTTCTTTCATTTGATTTAATTGAGTTTTATTTTCTTTTTCATAGGAATTAATTTTTTCTTTTAAGATTTCGGTTTCTTGTTTGTTTACTGTTAATATGTTTTGAATGTTTTGATTATACATTTCTTTTGTGATTTCTATAAATATGTTAGATATATTGTTTATTTGTTTTTGATTTTCTTTTAATGAGTTTATTTTGTTATTCTGTTTTTGATCTTGTATTTGATGTATATAACTTTGAGAAAAGTTGTATTCTTTTTGAAATTGATTATCATATGATTGTATAATACTTATATAATTATGCCAATAAGTAAAAATTTTTTTAGAATAGATATAGTAAAATATTTGGCTAATAAATGAATTAGCATTTTTTAAATTATGAATTTTTTTTAAGCAAATAAATATTTTTTTTTGATAAAAATTATATTTTTGAAAAATTTTATTTTGCTGATATTTTAACTGATCGATTTCTTTCTTTAGTTTATCTGAAATATTTTTCTTTTGTTGTTCGTAGATTATGAAATTTTTTTTATACAATGTTTCTAAGTTACTGTATTTTTTCATTTTTGTTTCAAAAAAATTCAAAAAGAATGTATTTGTGTTTTTATTTTTAAATTTAAATTTATATACTAAAACGCTAATAAAAGAAATGTTTTTTTCATAGAAATTTAAAATGATTTCTTTTACATTTTTTTCTTGTTTAATCATCATTTTATGATGATTATATATCATGTTCTTGAGAAGGTAATGATAGTAGAACTGCTTATCTTTGATATTATCAATGAATATTTGGTATAAGTTGTTTATTTCATCTAACTCTTGTCGAGAAAAGATTTTTTTTGTTTTTGTTCTGTTAAAGATTAACTTATTTAATCTTTTTGTAATTACGCAAAATATTTTTTTTTGTTGATTATGTTTAATGTTTATGTTAAAAATAAATGATATTATATTGCTTAAATTTTTTTTTTGGGTTATGAAATATTGTTCTATTATTTTGTTAGTTTTAATTTTTTCAATTTCAATTTCATGTAAATAATTTTGTTTTTGTTGTCTGTAAATTATATTTTGCAGATTTATTTCATATTCTTGTTTATTTTGTAATTCAGTTAATTGTTTTTTTAGTTGTTTGATTTTTTGATAATTGTTAATTATTTGTTCAAAATATTTAGATTTTAAATTTATTTTTTCTATTTTTAATTGCTTTTTTAATAAAGCTTTTGCGTTTGTTTTTTTTTGTTGCAAAGATAATATCGTTTGGTGGTATTTTAAATCTGCTAATTTTGCTTTTATTTGTAGGCTTTTGCTTAAATAATCAAGTTCTAATTTGTTTTTTTGATTTTCTTCTGTAAATTCTGTTGTCGTAATTTTATTTTGAGTATTTTGGCTTAATAATTTGAGTTCCATTTCTAAACTATTAATTTTTTGTAAGTAGTTGTTTTGAATGATATTTTTTTCTTTTTCTTTTGTAAATAAAACATGGTTGGTTTGAAGATGTTTAGTTTGAGCAAATAATTTATTTTCTTGGTTGATTTTATTTAATTTTTTATGGCAGATAAATTTTAAAATAATATATTTCTGGCGCCAAATATGTAATTTTTTTAAATAAATAAGTTGATTATGATATATCATTTTTATAATAAGCATGATATTTTTGTAGTTTTCGCGGTATATTTGTTTAACAAAAAAAAACATTTGGATTTGATTGTTATTTATTAATAGTTGTTTCTTTCTTGTTATAATGTTTTGTTTTTGTAGAAAAAAATTTTTTGTTTCATCGAAATTTTTATTATGATTGTCTAGTTTTTGTTGGAAAATGTTGTTAATTTGTTTTATTTGATTTATATATATTTCTTGTTGTTTTTTTTCACTGTTCTTTATGTTTTCTTGATTATCTTGGTAAATGTATTCTATTTGTTTAATAGATTCATTAAAAATACATTTTAATTTTTTAATTTTTTCATTTAAAATAACATTTTTTTGGTAGAAGAGTTTATTGATATCTGCTTTTGTTTGTTGATTGATTTGAATAATTTGGAGATTTTTTTTTACGAAAATTTTCTGCTCTTCTTCTTGTTGTAGATTAATTTGATTTTCTAAGTTCTTAAAAGAAGCTAAAGAGTTTTGTAATTGATTATTAGTTATTTTTTTAATGTATTCAAACTCTGAGTTTATTTTTTGTTTTTTAAGAATATCTTTATTTTTTTGTTTATTAATTTTTTGTGTCAAATAAATCTCTTTTTTTTCATTGTTTATTTTGTGTGTTTTTAACATTTTGCGAAATTTATTTTTTAAACTTAATATGTTATGGTGATAATCTATATTTAATTGTTGTATATCGGTAATAATTTTTTTATTTAAATTTTTATGTTTCTGTGTCCAATTTTTATTTGTATCGAATGTTAAAGATTTTATTTCAGTATCTTCAAATAAATTGATGTTCTTTAAATAATTTTGCAAATTAATAATTTCCGATATTAATGAATGATTTGGAAATCTATTCGAGTTATTATTTTTAATTATAGTGGGCAAGTTCTGTTTTGGATTATGATACATTATTAATAAACCTCTTAACATTGATTAGTTAACTATTTTTATTATATAATTTTTGGATGTTCTAGACTTAGAAAATAAATTTTTAATTCAAGATAATAAAAATATTTGAGAATAATAATTCTTGTGCGATAGATCTCTATAAACTTACTAAAAAGACATAATTAAAGAATAGACCTAAATATTTGCTTGTGCTGTTGAAGATTTTTTTGTGTGGTTATTTTTTTTAATCTTATTTTATTAGTTTTAAATGAATAGTCGATAACTAAACCTGTTTTTTTATATTTAAATTTAGCAAATTAGAAAGATCAGAATGACCAGCTCCAAAAAATTCCAGCGTTTACAGAAGTTTGGTCTTGCCATTTGATTTGCCAGAAAAATTAATTGGACTTATTTGTTGGTAGCAGCGATTAGTTTTGTAGGAATTATCATTGTTATTTTAGTAGATAGTTAACTTTATTTAATGTATAACAAGTTGATTCGTGACAGCTCTTTTTTGGTAGTTTTATGCTTTTGCTAACTATTAAACATGTTATTTAAAACACTATATGCAATTTTATAAGAGCTACTATTTTCTTTTTAATTTTTATTTATTATTATATTTTATATCTTTTGCTTGATTTTGAAAACTTCTGCTAAATATATTCTTATTTGTGAAAAATTAAAATTTTCTTTTTAATCTTAATTTTGATCGCTCAAAATCCTTTCCCTTTTGTGAATTTAATTATTTGAATACTCCTTCTGATGAAATTTGTTTTTAGGTTTATTTATCTTTTTTTCTTATTTTGGCCTGATTGTGTTATAATAAAAGTATAAATATAGCATAGCGAAAAAAGTAGTTTTTTGTTTATGATGTTTTTGTGAGTACTTTTCTTCATCATCATGAAATCAACTAACTTATCAATTATTATCTATTCGTTTTGTCAAGTTCAAATGTTATAGTAATATCTAAAAATAAAGATTAGATTACTATATTTGGATCTTTTTTTTGAAGAAAGCAAAGATTTTAATTATGGAAGGTTTTTTGTTAGTTTATAAAGACTCTGGTCAAACATCGCATGATGTTGTGCATCAAATCAAAAAAAAGTTTAGTTTTGCTAAAACAGGGCATACAGGCACTTTAGACCCTTTGGCAGAAGGACTTTTAATTGTTCTTGTTAATAGGGCTACTAAACTCGCTTTTTTATTCGAAAATTTAGCTAAAATTTATAAAGGAGATATCGTTTTTAACCATAATTATGATACTTTGGATGTAACCGGAAGATTAATAGAAAGTAAGGATATTAAACTAAATGTTGAAGTGATACAACAAAGTTTTATGTTTTTTGATAAAAAAAGTTATTGGCAAGTGCCACCCATGTATTCTGCTATTAAAGTGCAAGGGACCAGAATGTATCATTTAGCAAAAAAAAATGTTCAAATTGAATTGACTCCTCGTAAAGTTAATATTTTTGGTTTAAATATAATTTCTAATGATTTATCGAATAATCAAGTAACATTTGAAGCAAATGTATCAAAAGGGACTTATATTAGAAGTTTAGCCAGAGATATTGGTTTTCGAATGAATACTTATGGCGCTTTAAAAACGTTAATTCGAACACAAATAGGCTCTTATCATGCCCAAAAAGCTAAAAATATTCACCAAATATCGTTAGCAGATCTTATTGAAATTAAAACATTGTTTGCTCATTATCCTAAAATAGTTTTAGCAGATTACCTTATTCGACGTATTCAAAATGGTTTTTATTTAGATCAAAGACATATTACTATTAGCAAATCTTTTATTGTTTTAAATCAATATAATAGATGGATTGCCTATTATGAACCTATTAATAGATTTCAATATCGTCCTAGATATTTTTTTTGGTCTAACCAGGTATCTGTTTATTAGTCGATATAAACTTATTTTTTTGCAATTTGCGGATACATGATGATTTACATAATATAGTAATTTTCTTGGGCAGGTGAGTGATTGTAATGAAATATCTTCCTTCATAATGAGATATGAAATCAAATATTTTTTAGCAAGAGTATAAGCAAGCAACTTATTAATCATGTTTATCTCATTCAAGCTTTCTTATCTTAATCATCGCGTCTTGTTTCCGTTAATCTGAAAGAAGATTAAACCAAAACAAAGGAGATGCTCTGTGGATGCGAAAACTCAAACAACAATTTTATATTCATTAATGTTTTTGGAATTTTATTATTTAAGTTATTGGTCTTAGTATCTCAACTAATAATAACAACGAGAAAGAAATAGAAGCAGTTTTAATAATGTAATGTTTTATAAACGAACAAACTTGTTTGAGAATAAATCTTATAAGGCCTTTGAATTATAATCCAGGTCTAAGGGAAGTTAAAAAAAATTATAATAAGACAAAATCCAATATCACACCGGATTATTGTTATTTTAACAAGTGTTATTTTTTGCTTGTTAATTGATTTTCTAATGACTTAAAATATCAATAATCAAGATATTCTCTTAATTTAATTTTGATCAATCGTAATATTTAGCAATAACAATAAAAGAGGAAGAGGCATATTGAGAATGTAAAAAAAAAAATTAGTTAAAGTAACTTTTATATACCAATTACAAAGACTCTCGGCGCCGAGAGTCTTTGTTTAGTGTTTAGAAAAAAGATACAATAAATAAACTAAGAAATAGTGATGAAAATATAGTTCGCTATTGATCGCCCTGTTGAACAGACTTATTAATAAAAAAATAAAAAAATAAAAAATATTCAGAGCAACAAATATTTTAATAAAAAAGTAATTTAAATCCTCATATTATTGATTAATTATCATCTAATTGATCATATAAATCCTCTAATTGATAATATAAATAATTTGAATTTGTTTTTGAATTTGTTGTTAATTTTTGATCATAACCACTTTTAGCAAAAAAACCTAATTTCGTTATGGCAAAATTATTAATTTTAGATGTTTTGTTTTCTAATTCATAAACAACCCGATTATCGATTTTTTGATTAGTCCATTTGCATTCAAAAGCGATAATTTCTTTTTTAATGTGACTAACGATATCAATTTCCATATCTGATTTTTTTATTATCGAAATATCTTGCAATCTCTTTTAAATGATTTTTATTTTTTTTTATTAAAAATTGACGCCATATTTTTTCAAATTAAAAAGAGACAAATTGATCAATTTGAGGAGCTATTTTTTGTTCATAAAATGTTTCATTATTATCAAAAAGATGTTTTTTATTTTCGTTTTTTTTAATAAAAGCAAAATAAAATAAAAAAAATTGATCTTTAATATGATAAAAAGTTTTTTTTGGATTTTCTTTTTCGCCAAAACAAATTTCTTTTCCTACCACATCTATTCTCATTAAAACTTGTAAAAAACGAGTTATTTCAGATGTTCCCCCCCCATTAAAGTACTAATTTTTGATAGTTTAGTAGTTTTGTTATCTTTTAAAATATCTAGTATTTCAATATAATATTTTGGTTGTCTGATATCTTGATTTAGTGTATAAAAAAAATCTATTTGGGTCTAATTATAGTTAGATAAAGCAACTTGAATAACATTTTGTTGAAAAGCTTTCGAAGGGTCTATTTTTTCTAAATAAGTAGGTATGCCGCCAAAAACACTATATAATTTAATTTTATCTTCTGGTTTAAATTGAGGATAAAATTTTGATGCTTCATAATAATCAAAAGGTTCATTTTTTTTTAAAAGTAGTACGCCCATATAAAGGTTTATAAAAAGTATCTGCCTCTTCCATAAGACTAATATGACTACCAGATAAAAATAATTTAATCGAACTTTGAGATAATTTTTGATCAATAATTTTTTGTAATTCTGATAAAATTGGAGAATAATTTTCTAATAAATAGGAAAATTCATCCAACATTAAAACTAATTTTTGTTTTGTGATGGCGACTCTATCAACAATAAAATTAAATAAAGTGTAAAAATCATTAAAAATTATTCCGGAGTATTTAAAAATTCTGATAATTCTTGACTAAGATATTTTAAATTATTTTTTATTCCTGATTGATCAAAACAATAACAAAAACAATGGTGTTTTTTAGCTAATTCTCCTAAAATTCTAGTTTTACCAACTCTTCGACGACCATAAATAATACTAAATTCAAAATTATTATTTGTAATTTTTTTTCTAAAAAGTTTAATTCTTTTTTTCTGCCAATAAAATTCATTTTATTTTTTCTTTGTTTATATTATATTATAAAATTTTTTGTTTTATTTTAAGGATTATTTTCTTTTTTAGTATATTTTTAGTCTTTAACTCAACTTAAGAAAACCATCAAGAAGAGTTTTAGGCTGTTTGGATTATGTCTTTCTTGTAATAATTATTAAAGAAAGAAAAAATATTTTATCAAGGAGTGTGTAAAAAAGATTTTTAAAAAAACTAAAGAAATTTTATTTATTTTTTAAAGATTCGACAGAAGAACATTATAAATATGAACCATTAAAAATAATAAGTATATTTATATCAGTTATAAAAATGCTCTTAATCTTGAAAGAAGTTAAAAAATATAAATTTATTAAAAGATAATTTTTTTCTATAAAATCAATTGAGAATGTTTTTTTCTTAAAAAAATCTAAAAATTAATTTGAATGCAAAAAAACAAAATTATAAATAAAATAACAAGAAATAAAATTACAAAATATAAGAATTTTCTTTTAAATTTTTTTGAATTTGATACATTACTTTAATAATTTTGTTGCGATCAACCTCTTGATATTGTGATTTAATATTATCTGTTAATTTAATAATAGCTTTAATATCATTAATATTATTAACTTTTAAATCATTTTGATCATCTTTTAAATATGGATTTATTTTTACTACTGGAAAAATTAATTTTATTAAATCAAAAAATGAAATATATTCTAAAATTGATATTCCAGAAGATCTAATTGATAATTTTTTTGAAAAAGAAAAAAAATATAAAATTATTTGATTCGAAATTAAAAATAAAAACATCTAATCCATTAAAAAATAATGAATATACTCTGAATGCTATTTATAGTCTTAATGAAAATATAATTTTTTTTAAAACAAATATAAAAACTAATAGTAAAAATAAAAATAGAGGGTTTTGTTGCCCTCTTTTTTTATTTGTTAATAACACAAAAATTATTTCTTCTTATTTTTTTCTTTTAGTTTCTTTTGTTTTTTATAATTAAGAAACACTAATAACAAAATATTGATGATGATTAATAGTTTTTGAGAAATTATTTTTCCTAATAATCATATTCAAGAATTCCATCTTATAACCAATAATTTAATAAGAGAAAGCTGGTCTGATGGTAAATTCAAAGAATATGATCCTATTAATTCTTGGATAATCAAAGAAAA